>NZ_JAYWVC010000010.1:0-90248 GCF_036281785.1 Streptomyces chiangmaiensis
AATGTCCGCAGTGCACAGGTTCAAGTCCAAGACTCACCCCTGCTCACTGATTAGGAACGGTACGGCATCCTGATCACCGGCGCGGCGCGCGGCATAGGCGCCGCGACCGCGCGGCGGCTCGCACGAGAGGGCGCCCGTGTGCTCGTCAGCGACGTGGACGTGGCGGAGGCCGAGAGGACCGCGGGCGCACTGCGCGAGCTGGGTGCGTGGGCCGAGGCGTTCCGGTGCGACGTCGCGGACCGCGCCGGCGTGGAGGCGGCCGTGGCCCACGCCGTGGAGGCCTTCGGCACGTTGGACGTACTGGTCAACAACGCCTACGGCTGAACCCCCGACGCCCCGCGTCGCCCGAGGCGCTAGGGGATCTCGGCGGCCGTACGGCGGGGCGGGGCCGTGCCGCGGCTCCGGCGATCAGGTGAAGGGATTCGTCCACTCGGCCGTGCGGGAGGTACACGAGCGGGGCACAGGGAAGACAATGCTGACCCCCTCCTCCCTGGACCGCATGATGACCCATCTCACCGGACAGACCACCGCTCGTGGTGCCGCGCTGCTCGCCGACCCGCTGCTGAACAAGGGCACGGCCTTCACCCGGCGAGAGCGCGCGGAGCTCGGGCTGGAAGGATTGCTGCCGCCCGCCGTCGAGACCCTGGACGAGCAGGTCACCCGCGCCCACCGGGCCTTCCTCGGCTACGACAAGCCGCTCAACCGGCACATCTATCTGCGCCAGTTGCAGGACACCAACGAGGTGCTCTTCTACCGCCTGGTCACCGCCCACCTGGAAGAGTTGCTGCCGATCGTGTACACGCCCACCGTCGGTGAGGCGTGCCGCCGCTTCAGCGAGATCTACCGACGGCCCCGCGGTCTCTTCCTGGCCTGGGAGGACCGCGACCGGTTCCACGAGATCCTGCACAACCGTCCGCACAAGGGGGCTGTCGAGGTCATCGTCGTCACGGACGGCCAGCGCATCCTCGGCCTCGGCGACCAGGGTGTCGGCGGCATGGGCATCCCCATCGGCAAACTCAGCCTGTACACGGCCATCGGCGGCATCCACCCGGCACGCACCCTGCCGATCCTGCTCGACGTGGGCACCGACAACGAGGAGCTGCTGTCCGATCCGCGCTATCTGGGGCGCCGGGAGCGCCGGCTCACCGGCGCCGAATACGACGAGATGATCGAGGCGTTCGTCTCGGCGGTCGAGACGGAGCTGCCGGGCACCCTGCTGCAGTGGGAGGACTTCGCCACCGCCCACGCCCGGCCGATCCTCACTCGCTACCGTGACCGGCTGCTCACCTTCAACGACGACATCCAGGGCACCGCGGCGGTCGTACTGGGCGCGCTCTCCACGGCGTGCCGGGTGTCGGGCACGCCGCTGCCCGAGCAGCGGCTGGTCGTGCTGGGTGCCGGCTCCGCCGCCGTGGGGGTCGCCGACATGATCCGCGCCGCCCTTGTGGACGAGGGGCTCTCGGACGAGGCGGCCAGGCGGCGCTTCTGGTTCGTCGACGTGGACGGGCTCCTCATCGGCGCCCGTACCGGTCTGAGCGACGAACAGCGGGTGTACGCGCGTGCGGACGACGAGGTGGCCGAATGGGACGGCACCGGGCTCGCCGAGGTGGTGCGCCGGGTGGAGCCGACGGCCCTCATCGGTCTGTCGACGGCATCCGGAGCCTTCACCGAGGAGATCGTGCGGCAGATGGCGTCGACCTGCGAGCGGCCCGTGGTCTTCCCGCTGTCCAACCCGACCTCGCACTCCGAGGCCGATCCGGCCGATCTTGCCCGCTGGACCGGTGGAAGGGCGCTGATCGCGACCGGTTCCCCGTTCCCGCCGCTGAAGGTCGACGGCCGGGAGGCTCCCCTCGCGCAGGCCAACAACGTGTACATCTTCCCGGCCATGGGGCTCGCGGTGGCAGCCGGCGGAGCGACCAGGGTCACCGACCGGATGCTGGTGGCCGCCGCGCGCGCCGTCGCCCTGCGGGCCGCGGACGAGGCCGCCGGGCTTCCGGGCCCGCCGCCCCTGCTGCCGGCGATCGGAGGAATGCGGGAGGCGGCACGGGAGATCGCGTTGGCTGCGGCGCTCGCCGCCGTCGAGGACGGGGTGGCTCCGAGGGCCACCGAGGCGGAGTTGCGCGCGGCGGTCGCCACGGCGCAGTGGACCCCCGACTACCCGGCCCCATGATGTCCGGCACGCCCTCGCTCCAGCCCCCGGCCGGGCCGTCCCGGCGGGGCGGCCGTGCCTCGACGGGCGCGGTCACCGACGCGCGGTCTCCGTGGCCGTGTCCTCACGTAGCGTGGAAGGGAGGTGGGGCACCGCTCTGGCCGCGGTGAACCGCAGCATCGCAACCCTACGGGACGTGGGGTTGCTGACCCGTGCTGAACCCGGACGCACCCTGTCCGCGGGACGCCCTCGCGGACGCCGCCGAGCCACGGCGGGGGACAGGCCCGCTGTCCGGAGAGCCGAATCCGAGACGAGAGGTGGCCGTGTCGATCGATACCCCCGAGTCAGGCGGCGCGGAGCCGGACATCAGCGTCGTCGTCATCGTCTACAACGATGCCCGGCGCCTCCCGGCAGCCGTGCGCTCCGTACTCGACCAGACGCTGCGCAACGTGGAAGTGATCATCGCCGACGACTGCTCGACCGACGGCTCCTACGGCGTCGCGCGGCAACTCGCCGTCGGTCACCCCGGCCGCGTGCGGGCGATCCGGCTGGAGGAGAACAGTGGCGGCTGCGGAGAGCCCCGCAACCGGGGCATGGCCGCGGCCCGCGGGCGCTATGTGATGTTCCTGGACAGCGACGACACCCTCGAGCCCAATGCCTGCCGCAACATGCTGGAGGCGGCCGACCGTACCGGCGCCGACCTGGTCTCCGGACTGTGCCTACGGGTGTATGCCGACAGCCGGCATGACAAGAGAGTCCCCTGGTATCCGTGGCTGTACCGGTCCACACGGACCGTCGAGTCGATCGCCGAACTGCCGGACCTGTTCGTCTTCGACACCCTGTCGACCAACAAGTGCTACCGGCGTGAGTTCCTCGTCGAGAACGAGCTCACCTTCCCGCGGGGCATCCACTACGAGGACCTGCTGTTCACGGCGCAGGCGTACCTCGCGGCGGGGCGGATCACGCTGATCCCCAACACCGTCTACTTCTGGCACGTGGTGGAGAAGTCCACCACCAAGTCGATCAGCAACCGGCGCCACGAGATCAACAATTTCACGGACCGGCTGGAGATCCACCGCCGTATCGACGCGGTGCTGGACCGGCGTGGCCTCGGCGGGCTCAAGCTGCACAAGGACATCAAGTTCCTCAAGCACGACCTCGTCCTCTACCTGCGTGAACTGCCCTTCCTGGACGACGACTACCGGCACCGCTTCGCGGAGCTGGCCCGCGGTTACGTGAAGGAGTTCCCGGAGGAGGCGTACGCCCAACTGGACCGCGTGCACGCCATCTGTGCCCACCTGCTGATGCGGGAGGACTGGGACAACCTGATGCCGGCCGTCGACACGCTGATCAACCGGAACAAGATCTCCGCTCCGCTCGTCCAGCGAGACGGCCGCGTCTACTGGTGCGACCAGCAGCTGGACGACCCGAAGGTACGGGCCGTCATGGACGTCACGGGCCTCGGTTACCACGGCAGACCGCTGGAGGGAATGTTCCTGCGCAACCTGCTCACCGCGTACGCCGTGCGCGGGGACCTGGTGGTGCTCGAGGGCGCGGTGGTCAATCCGCTGCACACCGTCGCCGCCGACGCCCGGCTCACGGCCGAGTTGGAGTTCCGGGCCCGTCGGCGCAGCCTGCAGACGTTCCGGTTCCCGGTGCGGAAGGTGCGTCACGAGGGCGACAGCGTCACCTGGCAGGCCGTCGTCCCGCTGTCGGCGCGCTTCCGGCCGCTCGGTGTCGTCGACGAGGTGTGGGACGTGCGGCTCCATCTGACGGCGGACGGGAAGAGGACCACCACTCGGCTCACAGCAGGTCGCGTCGACCTGGAGAACGCCGCGTCCGTGCCCGTGCAGCCCCGGCTCAGCCGGCTCGTGGCCGACCGGCTCGAACCCCAGGTCTCCGCCAAGGGACATCTCGCCTTCCGGCTCACTCAGCACGGCACGGCGGCCCGCCACGGGCGAGCCGTCGTGGACCGGAATCTGCACGGCCCGGCAGCGAGGACGATCAAGGGCACCTATCGCACACTCCGGGCCGTCAGGAGGGACCTGGCCTCGGGTGCGCGCAAGGTCCAGGTGTACCACCGCATGGTCCGGCTGCTCCCGGTCCGCAAGGGCACCATCGTCTTCGAGAGCCACCTCGGCCGGCAGTACAGCGACAGCCCACGGGCCATCCATGAGGAACTGCGCCGCCGCCGGGCACCCGTCACCTCCATCTGGTCGTACGCGGGAGCGAGGCCCAAGGGTTTCCCGGACGACGTCGAACTCGTCCGCCGGTGGTCCTGGCGCTACCTCAGGGCGCTGGCCCAGGCCGAGTTCTGGATCGACAACCAGGGCTTCCCGTTGCGGCTGGCCAAACGCCCGGAGACCACCTACATCCAGACGTGGCACGGCTCGGCCCTCAAGAGGATGGGCTTCGACGAGCCCACCCATCGGGTGATGTCGGAGCAGGAACAGCAGTCCTACCAGGAGTCGTTGGACCGCTTCGACCACTTCGTGGTCCGCAGCGAACACGACGTCCGCACCTTGGCGCGGGCTTACCGCATCCCCGAGGAGAAGCTGCTGCGCACCGGATACCCCCGCAATGACGCCCTCGTACGGGCGGCCCGCGACCATCGTGCGCCGGACGCGGAACTGCGGCGGCTCGCCGAACGCCTCGGCGTCCGCCCGGACCGCCGTGTGCTGCTGTACGCCCCGACGTTCCGTGCGCGTCCCGACGGCGCGGTCCGGGCCTTCGAGTTCCCCTTCGATGTGGAACGCTTCGCCGACCGCTTCGGCGATCGGTACACCCTGCTGGTGCGCTCCCACTATCTGAACCGGGTCGCCCTGCCGCCGTCGGCGACGGGCCGGGTGATCGACGTGACGGGCGAACCGGACATCACCCCGCTTCTGCTGCTCGCCGACGCCCTGGTCACCGACTACTCGTCCGTGATGTTCGACTATGCGCTGCTGCGCCGGCCGCTCGTGTTCTACGCCTACGACTGGGAGGAGTACTCCCAGGACATGCGCGGCACCTACTTCGACCTCCTCGAAGAAGCGCCCGGCCCGGTGGCGCACACTGAGGAGGAACTGTTCGCCGCGGTGTCCGACCTGCCGGCGGTGGTCACCCAGTACGAGGCGCAGCTCAAGGAGTTCGTGGACAAGTACGGCGAGTACGACCGCGGGGACGCGGCGGCTCGCATCGTGGACCGCTTCTTCGGCCCTGCGGGAGAGACCCGATGACGCAGCGTGAGATCTTCTTCGTCGCCAACGAGGTCAACGAGCTCGGCGGTGTGGGCCGCTGGCAGGCCCAGATGGCCCGGCTGTTCGTGGAGCGCGGCCACCGGGTCCGGATCATCGGTATCGCCCCGCCCGAGCTGGCGATGGACCTCGGCGACGATCCGCCGTTCGAGACCCTGACCCTGTACGACCGGCGGCCCCCGGGCCGGCGCAGGCCCCGCGTCCCGTTCGGCCGTTTCGATCCGTCTCTCCGGCGCCGGGAGGCGGACATGCACGCGGCTGCCGAGCGCCTGTCCCGGCTGTTCCTGGCCGCGCCCTCCGGGGCCGTGATCATCGTGACCCAGGTCTGGGCGATGGAATGGGTGGCGCTCGCGGACACGGCCGGGCACCCGGTGATCGGCATGAGCCACGAGTCCTTCGGCGCCTCCCGCCGCTCCTCGCGCTTCGCCCGCGTGCAGCGCTACTACCAGGATGTGGACCGGCTGCTGGTCCTGACTCAGGAGGACGCCGATCTCTGGGTGGCGCAGGGCCTCAACAACGTCGGCTTCATGCCGAACCCGCTGCCGGTGACCCCCGGTGCCCCCTCGCCGCGCACGGAGAAGGTGGTGGCCAGCATCGGGCGGCTCAGCCACGCGAAGGGCGTCGACCTGCTGCTGGACGTCTGGGCCGAGGCGGCGCCGCGGCAACCCGGCTGGATCCTGCGGATCTACGGCGCGGGGGAACACGAGAGCCTACTGCGGCAGCAGTGTACGGAGCTCGGCCTCGACGACTCGGTGGAGTGGGCGGGGCAGACCGGCGATGTGACCGCGGCGCTCGGGCGGTCGTCGGTGTTCGTGCAGTCCTCGCGTGGCGAGGGCTTTCCGCTCGTTCTCCTCGAGGCGATGGCCTGCGGCGTGCCGTGTGCCGCGTTCGACTGTTCCCCCGGGGTGCGCGAGATCGTCAGCGACGGCGAGGACGGGCTGCTGGCCCGGCACGGCAACACCGCCGAACTCGCCCGTCAGCTGGTGCGGTTGATGTCCGACGAGAACCTCCGCGACACGATGGGTGACAAGGCGCGGCAGAACGTGCGGCGCTTCGCCCCCGACGTGATCACCCGTCGCTGGGAGGAGCTCTTCGACTTCCTGGAGCGCTGACCGACCGTGCCCCGGCGCGAGCCGGGGCGCGCGGGCGTGACGGCGAGCGTTCAGGTTCAGAAAGTGAACGGTGTGGGGTCAAGGCGACCCAGTCGCCCGTGACATGCCTCAGCCGCTTGAACGCAGGGCCATGAACGGCGGTCGGAGTTCCGTCAGAGGCTGCCGACGTGTCCTCGGCTCGCGGCCTTCCCGGAGGAGGCCCGGCGACGGCTCGAACCATGGTCCGAGCGCCCGTCGAGACCCAACCGTTGCAGTAGGCCCTGTCCGGCTCTCCTCCGCAGGTCACATGCCCTGCGGAGGCCGTGTGACGCCCGCCTGATCGTCCCCGTCGCGGCCGGCCGGCGATTAACCCCTGTCGGATCCCTTGACGAGCGTTTCGCGTGGGGTTTAACTCACGTCCTAAATTAAGCCGTGAGGGTTTCGGGAGTCGAACGGGTGTCATCCGGAGCCTTTCTCGGCGTACACGACTCCCGGAAAGGGACACCAGGAGCCATGCGCAGCATCCGAGCCGCGGCCGTCGGCGCCGTCACCATGTCTCTCGCCCTTGCCGTCTCGGCCTGCGGCGGCGGTTCGTCGACGGGTGGTGGATCCGACGACTCGCCCAAGACACTCACCTACTGGGCCTCCAACCAGGGTGCCAGCATCGAGGTCGACAAGAAGGTCCTCCAGCCCGAACTCGACAAGTTCGAGAAGCAGACGGGGATCAAGGTCAAGCTGGAGGTCGTCCCCTGGTCGGACCTGCTGAACCGGATTCTCACCGCGACCACCTCGGGTCAGGGCCCCGACGTGCTGAACATCGGCAACACCTGGAGTGCCTCCCTGCAGGCCACGGGCGCGCTGCTGCCGTGGGACGCCAAGAACTTCGACAAGATCGGCGGCAAGGACCGCTTCGTCGACTCGGCGCTCGGCTCGACCGGCGCAGAGGGCAAGGACCCGGCGGCCGTCCCGCTGTATTCGATGGCGTACGCGCTCTACTACAACAAGCAGATCTTCGCCGATGCCGGCATCGCCAAGCCGCCGGCCACCTGGGACGAGCTGATCGCCGACGGCAAGAAGATCTCCGCGAAGGGCAAGTCGCCGCTCGGCGCCGAGGGCTCGAACGTGTCGGAGAACATCCACCACGTCTTCGTCTTCGGCAAGCAGCACGGCGCCGACTTCTTCACCCCGGACGGCAAGGCCGACTTCACGAACGACGGTGTGGTGGCGGCGGTCAAGCAGTACGTCGATCTGATGGCCAAGGACAAGGTCATCCCGACGGGTGACGCGGAGTACGCACAGAACCAGTCCGTGAGCGACTTCGCCAAGGGCAAGCAGGCGATGCTGCTGTGGCAGTCCGCGGCCGCCAACCTCAAGTCGCAGGGCATGAGCGAGGACCAGTACGGCATCGCTCCGGTGCCTGTCCAGTCCGGCACCCCCGGCACCGGCGCCCAGGTCAACTCGATGGTCGCGGGCATCAACCTGGCCGTCTTCAAGAACAGCCACAACCTCGACGGTGCCACGAAGTTCGTGAAGTTCATGACCAGTGACGAGGAGCAGAAGGTCCTCAACACGGCCTACAGCTCCATCCCGCCGGTCAAGGCCGCGCAGGAGGACGCCGCCTTCACCACGCCGTCCAACGCCGTCCTGAAGGACACCCTCGCCAAGAGTGCCGCCGCGCTGCCGCAGGTCGCCGACGAGTCCCAGTTCGAGACGGCGGTCGGTACGGCCGTCAAGGAGCTGTTCGCCGACGTCGCCGCCGGACGGGCGGTGACCACGGAGTCGGTGAAGGCCAAGCTCCAGAAGGCCCAGCAGCAGATGCCGACGAAGTGAGCACGGGCACCATCATGACCACCACGACCGCCTCCGCCGATACCGGCGAGCGGACGGTGCGCAAGAAGTCTCCCGGTGCGGCGCGCGGCCCGCGCCGCACCGGGCGGATCCGCCGCATCGGACTGCCCTACCTGCTGCTCCTGCCCGCCCTGGTGCTCGAACTCCTGGTCCACCTGGTGCCGATGGTGATCGGCATCGTGATGAGCTTCAAGGAGCTGACACAGTTCTACATCCGCGACTGGGGCACGGCGCCCTGGTCCGGCTTCGACAACTACAAGGTCTCGGTGGACTTCAACGCCCCCGTGGGCGACGCGTTGTTCCACTCGTTCCTCGTCACCGTCGGCTTCACTCTGCTCTCGGTCGGCCTGTGCTGGCTGATCGGCACGGCCGCCGCCGTCTTCATGCAGGACGCCTTCCGCGGCCGGGGCCTGCTGCGCGCCCTGTTCCTGGTCCCGTACGCGCTGCCTGTGTATGCGGCCGTCATCACCTGGGTGTTCATGTTCCAGCACGACAACGGCCTGGTGAACCACGTCCTGCACGACCAGCTGCACCTCACCGACAAGCCCTCCTTCTGGCTCATCGGCGACAACAGCTTCGTCGCGCTGCTCGTGGTGTCGGTGTGGAAGGGCTGGCCGTTCGCCTTCCTCATCGTCATGGCCGGCCTGCAGAACATCCCCAAGGAGCTGTACGAGGCGGCCGCCCTCGACGGCGCCGGAATGTGGCAGCAGATCCGCCGTATCACCCTGCCGTCGCTGCGCCCGGTCAACCAGGTCCTGATCCTGGTGCTGTTCCTGTGGACGTTCAACGACTTCAACACGCCGTACGTCCTGTTCGGCAAGGCCGCACCGGAGGCGGCGGACCTCATCTCGGTCCACATCTACCAGGCCTCGTTCGTCACCTGGAACTTCGGCACCGGCTCCGCCATGTCCGTCCTGCTGCTGCTGTTCCTGCTCGTCGTGACGGGCGTCTACCTGCTGCTCACCTCCCGAGGAAGGAAGACGGCCGATGTCTAGCACCACTCGGGCGCCGCAGCCGCCGGTCACCTCGCGGTCGCCACGCTCGCCGATGGCCTCGCCCCGGTCCTTCCTGTGGTCCCGGGGGATCTTCCTCACGCTGCTCACCGTTTTCGTCCTGGTGCCGGTCTATGTGATGCTCTCCAGCTCTCTGAAGCCCCTGGCGGACGTCACGGGGAAGTTCCGTTGGCTGCCGAGTGGCCTGACCATCCGCCCGTACATCGACATCTGGTCGACGGTCCCGCTGGCCCGGTACTTCGTGAACTCGGTGATCGTGGCGGGCGCTGCGACCGTGTGCTCGGTCGTGATCGCGGTCTTCTCCGCCTACGCGGTCAGCCGCTACGACTTCCGCGGCAAGCGCGTGTTCACGGTGACCGTGCTGTCCACCCAGATGTTCCCCGGCATCCTCTTCCTGCTGCCGCTCTTCCTGCTGTACGTCAACATCGGCAACGCCACCGGGATCGCGCTGTTCGGCTCGCGCGGCGGTCTGATCCTGACGTACCTCACCTTCTCGCTGCCCTTCTCGATCTGGATGCTCATCGGGTACCTCGACTCGGTGCCGCGCGATCTGGACGAGGCGGCGCTGGTGGACGGCTGCGGGCCGCTCGGCGCACTCTTCCGGATCGTCGTACCGGCCGCGATCCCCGGCATCGTCGCGGTCGCCGTCTACGCGTTCATGACCGCCTGGGGCGAGGTGCTCTTCGCCTCCGTGATGACCAACGACACCACCCGCACCCTCGCCGTCGGGCTCCAGGGCTACTCCACGCTGAACGACGTCTACTGGAACCAGATCATGGCCGCCTCGCTCGTCGTCAGCGTCCCCGTGGTCGCGGGCTTCCTGCTGCTGCAGCGCTATCTCGTCACCGGGCTCACCGCCGGAGCCGTGAAGTGACCGACACCCCTATCCCTGAGAGGACTTCTGTGTCCGGACCCATCGACCTCGCCGCGCTCCCGCACGACTTCCTGTGGGGCACGGCCACATCGGCGTACCAGATCGAGGGGGCCGTGGCCGAGGACGGCCGTTCGCCGTCGATCTGGGACACGTTCTCGCACACTCCGGGAAAGATCGACGGTGACGACAACGGCGACGTCGCCTGCGACCACTACCACCGCTGGCGCGAGGACATCGGGTTGATGAAGCAGCTCGGCACCAACGCCTACCGGCTGTCGGTCGCCTGGCCCCGGGTGGTCCCGGACGGCGACGGTCCGGTGAACCCCAAGGGCCTCGCCTTCTACGACGAGTTGGTCGACGCCCTGCTGGAGGCGGGCATCACCCCGTCGGTCACGCTGTATCACTGGGACCTGCCGCAGCTGCTCCAGGACCGCGGCGGCTGGCCCGATCGGGACACCGCCGAGCACTTCGCCGCATACGCCGCGGCAGTCGCGCGGCGTCTCGGTGACCGCGTCACCCACTGGACTACGCTCAACGAGCCCCTGTGCTCGGCCTGGATCGGCCACCTCGAGGGCACGATGGCTCCGGGACTGACGGATCTCACCGCCGCGGTCCGCGCCTCGTACCATCTGCTTCTCGGCCACGGCCTGGCCGCCGCTGCCATCCGTGCCGCCGTACCGGACGCCGCTGTCGGCATCGTCAACAACCTCTCCACCGTGCACGCCGCCGGCGACAGCCCGCAGGACGAGGCCGCCGCCCGCCGCATGGACGGTCACGTGAACCGCTGGTGGCTGGACCCCGTCCACGGCCGGGGCTTCCCCGCCGACATGCGTGAGGTCTACGGCGTCGAACTCCCGGAGCGCCCCGGCGACTTGGAGACGATCGCCGCACCCCTGGACTGGCTGGGACTCAACTACTACTTCCCGGCCACCGTCGCGGACGATCCTGCCGGGCCGGTCCCGCACGCCCGCCCGGTGCGCCGCGACGGTGTGCCGCGCACCGGCATGGACTGGGAGATCGACGCGAGCGGCATCGAGACGCTGCTGCTGCGCCTCACCGACGAGTACGGCGCGCGCAGGCTGTACGTCACCGAGAACGGCTCCTCCTTCCCCGACGTCGTGCGCCCCGACGGCACCGTGGACGACCCCGAGCGCCAGGACTACCTGGTGAAGCACCTTGCCGCCTGTGCCTCGGCTGCGCGTAAGGGTGCCCCGCTGGCCGGCTATTTCGCCTGGTCGCTGCTGGACAACTTCGAGTGGGCATACGGCTACGACAAGCGCTTCGGCCTCGTCCACGTCGACTACCGCACCCAGGCCCGCACGATCAAGGGCAGTGGGCACCGGTACGCGGACATCGTGCGTGACCACCGGAGCCGGTCGCGACGGGCGGCCTGACGCGGCAGTGCCGGTTCGCGCCGTGAGGCGCGGACCGGCACAGGGCGACGACGCAGGCGCTGTCAGTGCCACCATCGGTGGTCGTCGCCGCGCCGGCAGACCCCCTTCGGAACGCCCCGCGAACACCCGAATGTCACTGTTTCGTCGCAGTGTGACCTTTCTTACAACCCGCGAGCCTCGTTGCCTGTCTACCTGGCAAGCAAGCTGGAACGCAGGGTGAGTGCGCGCGCACGGGCGCGCTCACGAGGACGAAAGGTCCGCCATGGGGGACATACGCAGACGGGGAACCGTCGCACTGGGGATCACCGCGCTGGTGATCCCGCTCACACTCGCGCTCGGCGCCGCGCCTGCCGACGCGGCGAGTTGCACCACACAGACGGGGCCGTATCAGAAGCAGGTCGAGAAGTTCCTCGGCCGGCCGGTTGACGGCAGGCAGTCCGCTGCCGACTGTAAGGCGATCCAGGCCTTCCAGTACAAGCACGGCATCACCCCGACCATCGGCTACGCGGGACCCGTCACCTGGGGGGTGATGGACCTCATGAACAAGCAGAAGTCCGTCGGGACAAACCCCAACAGGGACCGGAAGTGCCCCGTCAACAAGGGCCGTATCGCGTGCGTCAACCTCACGCTCCAGCTCAGCTGGATCCAGGACGGGAGCCGGCTCGTCTACGGACCGGTTCCGGTGCGTACGGGCCGTAACGGCTACGAGACCCGTACCGGCCTGAAGAAGATCTACTGGCGGCACATCGACCATGTGTCGAGCCTGTACAACGTGCCGATGCCGTACAGCCAGTTCTTCGACGGCGGCCAGGCCTTCCACTCCGTCGGCCTGAGCATGTGGAACCCGCCCGGCTCGCACGGCTGCGTCAACATGACGAAGACCGCCGCCCAGAAGTACTGGTCGCTGCTCAGGGTCGGCGACGACGTGTTCGTGTACGGCCGCAAGCCCGGCACCTGACGCGGCACCCGGCCCGGCCGTTCCTGTGGGCGGCCGGGCCGGCCCGCGCGGAGTGATCAGCTTCACGGTCCGGAATGCCGGAAGGCGCCTGATTGCTCACAGCGCCTTCACGTGGGGCCCCGTATGCTTCACGCCATGCCCACCACTCCTGAACCCGCAGCGGATCGTTCCGCCGACGAGGTCAACGAGGAGATCCGGGCCCTGTGGTTCCGCAGCGGCGGGACGCTGAGCATGGAGGAACGGCGGGAGTACCAGCGGCTCGTCATGGAATGGGCGGCCGCCTCCCCGGACCCCACTCAGGCGGCCTGACGGTTCGCCTCGCGCCTCGTCCCCGTGACGATCGGCGCGGCGCGTTGGGGGCCGTCCCTCGAGCCCG
The DNA here is from genome assembly GCF_036281785.1 of Streptomyces chiangmaiensis. NCBI lineage: Bacteria > Bacillati > Actinomycetota > Actinomycetes > Kitasatosporales > Streptomycetaceae > Streptomyces > Streptomyces chiangmaiensis. The sequence continues at coordinate 12,940 of NZ_JAYWVC010000010.1, forward strand.
ACTCTCCCGATGCCGTGCCTGCGCGGCCTTCGTCCCGTTCCGTTCCAGAATGATGACGGCAAAATCCGGCGACCCTGTGTTACGGAACGCGGCCTCAGCCCCAGGTGCCGGAGTAGGCCCGGCGGTAGGCCTTGCGCTCCTGTTCCGTGCGGATGTAGCGGGTGGCGGCCAAGGCGACCAGACTCCCCGCGACGACCAGCAGGCCCGGCCCGACGTTGCGCACGTCGGTGAGCCGCGTCACGAAGCTGCCGGCGGTGCCGGTGGCGCCGACCTCCTGGACCGCGCCCGGAGCCGCGGCTCCGGGCGGCCCCGAGCCAGGGGCGATGGCCGCGCCCTGCGAGGCGGAGGCGGACGGCGCGGGAGCGGTGGACGCCTCGTTCGTCGCACCGCCCGACGCCTGGATCTGCCCGGTGAGCCGGATCCCGAGTGTCGACATCGCCTGCGTCACCGGCTGGAAGAACGTCGTGCCGCCCGACCGGCAGTCCCCGTTGCCGCCCGACGTCACGCCGAGCGCGATGCCCTCGGAGAACAACGGGCCCCCGCTGTCGCCCGGTTCGGCGCACACCGTGGTCTGGATCAGACCGGTGACCGTGCCCTCGGGGTAGTTCACAGTCGCGTTGAGCGCGGTGACCGCACCGTCGTGCAGACCGGTGGTGCTGCCACTGCGGAAGACCCGCTGTCCGACGACCGGATCCCCGAACCCCGTGATGCGCACTCCGCGCCCGTCGCCGATGGCCACGACGTTGGCGCCGGGTGTCTCCTGACCGTTCTCGTACCGGATGAGTGAGAAGTCGCCGGAGCCGGGGAACTCCGACGTCACCGTCCGACCCACCAGGGTCCGGCCCGTGCTGTCGGAGAACCAGAGGGTGCCGCCCGGCCCGCAGTGTCCGGCGGTGAGGATGAACTCGCTCTGCCCATTGGTCACGTTGTAGCCGGCCGAGCACCGGCCGTTGGTCGAGATGACCGGCTGGGCGCCGTTCACCCGGGTCGTGAACCTGCCTTGGGTGCGCTCCATCCGTACGAAGTCGCCTATAGCATGGGCGAGTTCGGTCATTCTGGACCAGTCGGAGGCGGAGACGGAGCTGTCGGCCTGCACCACCACCTCGTTGGTCCGGTAATCCAGGGCCCAGGCGGTGCCCGCCACTTTCGGGGCCGAACTCAGGGCTTTGGTGGCCGATTTGAGCTGGCCCATGCTGTGCTGAACCATCTTGGCCCGGGCTCCGGCGGCCGCGACCTGGCCGGCCGCGGCTTCGTCGGTCACGGCGACGACCGGTTTCCCGTCGGAGGAGACCCAACTGCCCGCCGTGCGTGACATGCCGAGCTGCGCCACCAACTCGGCGGCCGTCCGGGAGGCCGCCTGAGCGGACGTGTCAGCGGGAGCCGGCGCGCCGGACGGTTCGCTCGCCAGGGCCTGGGTGACCATAACGCCGCCCAGGAGCAGTCCGCCGGCGGCCGCGATGCGTGCGCCTCGCCGGACGATCCGTCGTCGTGCATGCCTCATCCATGGCTCCCGAACCCCGAACGGCACGGCGTGACCACCGCGGGGCGCTCCGATCGCCGAGCGCCCTCACTACATACGTGGGCCGGGGCCCGGGAGTTCACCGACGGGCGGTGCGAGTGACACCCTCGGCGAAGCGGAGGACTGACTCGCGAGTAACTGTCTACCGAGGAGTAACTTTTCCGTGGTCTGCCGTCCATTCTTGGACATGAGCATGACGGTTGGCGGCGACGCTCGAGGAACTGCCGCCGTTCAGATGCGAGTTGGACGCTAGGGAAGGTACGGGCATGACAAGATCGGGTGTGGGGCGCCGGATCGGTGCGGTCTCGGCGGTCGTGGCGCTGGGCCTCGGTGGCACGGCCGTGGCGGCGCAGACCGCCTCCGCGGCTCCCGTGCAGAGCGCGGTGAGCCTGGCGGCGGCGCAGGCCTCCGACGTCGACTACGTCACCTGGCAGGCCGACGTGAAGGCGGTCATCGACCAGGCGCTGTGGTACGTCCAGCAGCGCACGGCGAACACCGCCGGGCAGAAGCCGGCGATCGTCTTCGACATCGACAACACGACGCTGGAGACGGACTTCCGTCCCTGGTACCAGCTGCCCACCCCCGCCGTGAAGCCCTCGCTCGAGCTGGCGAAGTATGCGAAGTCCCGCGGCGTCTCCGTCTTCTTCGTCACCGCGCGCCCCGGCATCATCGCGTCCGAGACCAAGTGGAACCTCAAGGCCGTGGGCTACCCGGTCGACGGTCTGTACGTACGTGATCTGCCGGACCTCTTCGACGAGGTCAGCGAGTACAAGAGGGGCAAGCGCGCCGAGATCGAGGCCCTGGGCTACACGATCATCGCGAACGTCGGCAACAACGACTCGGACCTGGCCGGCGGTCACGCCGAGCGCACCTTCAAGCTCCCCGACTACGACGGCGCGTTGTCCTGACGGATCCCTCCGCGAACCAGGGCGCCGGTGCGGTCGTAGGTCCGTACCGGCGCCCTGCGCATGTCAGGCCGCCGGCTGCCTAGACTGCCCTCCATGGACGAAGCCACGCTCGACCGGCTCGCAACCGGGCAGTATCTGTTGGTCACCAGCTACCGCAGGAACGGAACAGCGGTCGCCACCCCGGTGTGGGTGGTACGCGACGGCGAAGCGCTCGGGGTGTGGACCCCCGCGGACTCCTGGAAGGTGAAGCGGATCCGGGCCCGCGCCGATGTCCTGGTCGGCCCCTGCGACCTGCGCGGCAATCCGACGGGCGATCAGGTCCCGGCCAGTGCCGAGATCTGCGACCCGGCCACCTCGGCCCGCTATCGGGACCTCATCGGGCGCAAGTACGGCATCCTCGGCCGTCTCACCCTTCTCGGCAGCAGGCTGCGCCGGGGCCGGGAGGGGACGGTGGGCATCCGGGTCACGCTGTCGTCGTGATCCCCTCGCAGCCGGGAACGGCTGCGGAAGGGCATCGACCCGGCAGAGAGCCGGCGCGGCGGCCGCCGACACGGTGGGCGCGGCGGTCGCATCGCGGGAGGACGACGCCCCCCCACGTTGCCGCACCCCTACCACCTTCCAGAGGAGTCCCGTCCATGAGCCAGCCCACCATCACCTCCTTCTCCGTGTACCCGGTCGCCGGCCGGGACTCCATGGCGCTCAACCTCTCCGGAGCCCACGGGCCCTACTTCACCCGCAACATCGTCGTCCTCGAGGACTCCGAGGGGCGGACGGGACTGGGTGAAGTGCCCGGTGGGGAAAGGATCACGCGGACCCTGCGCGAGGCCGAGCCGATCGTCGTCGGTGCGCGCCTGGGCGACCACAAGCGCGTCCTGCGCGAGATAGGGGGCAGGTTCGCGGGACGGGACTCCGGCGGCCGGGGCGAGCAGACCTTCGACCTGCGCACGACCGTGCACGCGGTCACCGCCGTGGAGTCGGCGCTGCTCGACCTCCTCGGGCAGCACCTGGAGGTGCCCGTCGCCGCCCTGCTGGGCGACGGCAAGCAGCGCGACTCGGTCCGTGTCCTCGGTTACCTCTTCTACGTCGGCGATCCCGACCGTACCGACCTGGACTATGTCCGCGAACCCGACGCGAGCGCGGACTGGTACCGGATCCGCCACGAGGAGGCACTCACCCCCGAGGCGATCGTCCGGCAGGCCGAGGCCACCTACGACCACTACGGATTCCGCGACTTCAAACTCAAGGGCGGAGTCCTTCCGGGGGAGGAGGAGGTCCGGGCGGTGCGCGCCGTCAAGGAGCGCTTCCCGGAGGCCCGGATCACCCTCGACCCGAACGGCGCATGGTCCCTGCGCGAAGCCGTCGAGTTGTGCCGGCCGCTCGTGGGCACCCTTGCCTACGCTGAAGACCCCTGCGGGGCCGAGGGCGGCTACTCCGGCCGGGAGATCCTCGCGGAGTTCCGGCGGGCCACCGGGCTGCCCACGGCCACGAACATGATCGCCACGGACTGGCGCCAGCTCACCCACGCGCTGGCGCTGCAGTCCGTCTCCATCCCGCTCGCCGACCCGCACTTCTGGACGATGCAGGGGTCGGTGAGGGTGGCCCAACTGTGCCACGCCATAGGACTGACCTGGGGATGCCACTCCAACAACCACTTCGACATCTCCCTCGCCATGATGGCCCACTGCGGAGCCGCGGCCCCCGGCGAGTACAACGCGCTGGACACCCACTGGATCTGGCAGGAGGGGCTGGAACGCCTCACCACCGCGCCGCCGCGGATCGACGGTGGTGAGATCGCCGTACCGGACACCCCCGGTCTCGGTGTCCGGCTCGACCGGGACCGGCTCCTCGCCGCTCACGACCTGTACCGGAGCAAGGCGTTGGCGGATCGCGACGACGCCGTGGGCATGCGGTACCTGATCGAGGGCTGGACCTTCGACAGCAAGCGGCCCTGCCTGGTGCGGGGGTGACGGAGCATCGAGCGCGGGACTGTACCCCAAGGGGGTATGCGCGGCAGAGCGAGAGCGTGGCGGGGACTTGCCTAGAGGATGGAACGGGCCAGTGCCACCGCTCCGTCGACGGGCGCCACACTCAAGGGCCTTGGCCGTGCACCGGGCAGCAGTGCCTGGAGCGAGGCGGCGAAGGCGCCGTACAGCGCGGGCTGGGCCAGCACGGTGCTGCCCGCGACCACGACGTCGTCGACCGGAACCCCGCGTTCGGCGAGTCGGACGACGAGCGAGGCGAGGGACCGTCCGCCTGCGGCGATCACCTCACGGGCGAGATGCGAACCGGCCTCGGCGGCCGCGAACACGGCCGGCGCATGCCGCCCCCACTCCGCGGAGACGTCCGCCGCACTCTCCAACGCGGCGCCGAGCGCGGGCACCTCGCTCACACCGAACGCGGCGATCAGTCGCAGCGCCAACTCGTCCGGCGGCTCGCCGCGGTCGTGCGCCGCCCACGCGGCCCGGGCCGCCTCCCGGACGAGACCTGCCGAACCTCCCTCGTCGCCGAGCACCGCTCCCCAGCCACCGACCTGAACGGGTGTGCCGTCGCAGAGCCGGCCCACGGCCACCGAGCCGGTGCCTGCGACCAGGCCGACACCCTTGTCGAGCCCCGTCGCGGGCACCAGGAGTTCGGCGTCGCCCACCACCAACGCGGGCACACCAACCTGTTCGTGCAGGGCGGCACGTATGTACTCGCACTGGCGGGGTGTCTCGCAGGCGTGCCCGCCGACAGCGACGGCCGAGGGGCGGGCGCCGTGCGGCAGGGCCTCGTGGATCAGTGCGGTCAGCCAGTCGGCTGCTGCTGCGGGGTCGTGCGGCCGCCAGCCACTGCTGGGGCGGACGTGGTCGGCGACGGATTTTCCCCCGTCCAGGGCGCGGAGATGCGCCTTGGTGCCGCCCACGTCGATACCGACCACAAGGGATGTGGAGTCCTGCACGGATCCTCTTTCAGTCGTCGCGCCGTGGTGCGAACGGTGGGCGAACCGTGCCCGGGTGAGCAGGAGCCGAAGACATCGGGAGCCCCGCGACAGGCTTCGGGCGGAACACGTGATTTCGTTAGGAAATTAACTAACCAGGTAGGGTGCGTCAAGACGAGCCGCGCACTCCACCGCCGGTGCCGGGTGCGCCTGGACGCACCGAGCCCGGCGATGCGCCGCAGCAGTCGCGAAACTGGAGAGCGCCCGCGTTTTATCTGCTGGTTCTTTGGGTCGTGTGGGTGAGCGTGCCCATGTGTGAGTGAGTGTCGTTGTGCAGGGCGTGAATCTGACCGAGTGCGCGAAGGCGCAGGGTGTGCACCCGCAGACGACGTATCGCTGGTTCCGTGAGGGGACGCTGCCGGTGCCTGCTCAGCGGGTCGGGCTCAAGGGCCTTACGCCCGAGGACGACACGGTGCTGCGGGCCGTGGGCGGGCACCTGGGCACGCCGGCCGCGAAGGATCTCAAGCGGCGGTGTGCCGACGGTTGACCGACGTGCATCTTCCTTATCAGCGCGGCCCGTTGCACGACCTGGCGGACACCCCGGTGGCGTACGACGCCGTCCTCGCCGAGGTCACCGAGGAGGCCCTGGCGCGCATCACACCGGAAGGCAATCTCGAACATCCCGGCGCGGTCCTCGACATCGGTGACACCTCGCTCGGCGTCACCGCGCTGCTCGCGCTCGCGTGGCAGCGCACGAAAGACCCGCGTGCGCGCGAGGCGGTCCGCCGCAGCCTGTCCTTCCATCTGCGCGAGCGGGTCTACACGCAGGACAACCCCGGCTACCCGAATCTGAGGGCACGGGACTCCGGACTCCCGTACGCCCGTTACGTCCTCGAAGCGGGCGCCCACCCCATCGGCGACTGGCCGAGCACGGTGTGGGCACTGCTCCAGGCGGTCAGCGTCCTCGACGCGGCGGACGGGCTCCTGGACGATGCACAGCACGCCGAACTCCTCGGCTTGGCCCACGGTTACTGGCGCTGGCTGACCGAGGCGACCTTCTTCAACCCGCAAGAAGCGGGCAATCAGGCGATCGGGTGTGTCGTGGGCGGCCTGATGCTGGCCCGCCATCTCCCCTCCGCCGAGGGCGAGCCGGTTCGCGCGCGGGCGCTGAGCCTGTACGCCGATGAGATCCGTGCCCGCCGGGTGCGGGATCGGGGCGAGCTGCTGCCGCCGGAGCACGGTGGCTCGTACGACAACAACTACGGCCCGATCTCCCTCTCCTTCCTCGCCCAGGCGCACCGGATCACCGGCGAGGAGGTCTTCGCGCAGGACGGCGATGCGCTGGCCCGCTACATCGACGCGCGCCTGACGAACGGCGGCTTCGACAGCGGCGGCCCGCGCTACAGCGAACAGCACTCCGGCTTCGAATCCGTGCTGGGACTGCGCTACTTCAGCCGGCGCATCGCCTCCGACCTGGGTCGCTACCGCGGCGACACCCGATGGGGACGGCACGCGGTCCATCCGGACGGCGGCATCGACGGCCACTTCGCCTTCATGCTGGTCTGGCAGATCCAGGACCCGGCACGCTGGCACCGCACCCCGTCGACCGCGATCGCCCGCCACCAGTTGCGCGCGGGCACCGTGTCGGTCGCCTTCGACGACCGCATGACCCCGGCGCTGATCGAGGCCGCGGGCACGTACTACCTGGCGGCCGCGGTCGACCGCCGGCACGGCTTCGGACCGGTCGTCGACGGCTTCCTGCTGTGCCGGCCGATGGGCCGGGTCCGGGTACGCGACATCCGCACCGGTGAGCTGGCGGCCAAACTGGTCACGAAGCCGGTCGTCGACCGCGAGCATGTGCTGCGCCATGTGCGGTCCCTCTACGGCACCGACGGCACGAGCCTGTGGGTCACGGTCGCCGTGGAACGGCTCGACGGGGCGCCCTACCTGCTGGCGGGGCTGCCGTATGCCACAGATGACGGCCACCTGGTGCGCAGGACCGCCGAGGCCGAGGCGACGTCCGCCGGAGCCCTGCGTCTCACGCACCCACGGGGACAGGGGCCGGACCACTTCGATGCCCGCGCGGAGATCACCCAGGAACAGGCGGCCTTCGCGCTGGCCGCCGATCCGCGCGGCTACGGCAACCCGGACGAGGGCTGGCGCCACCTGGTGTCCTCCACGGCACTCGAAGCCGGCCCCGTGGCCGGTGCCCCGGAGGATCTGCATGTCTTCGCCGTGCGGTACGGCCCCGAAGGCCCGTTCACGCCCGCCTTCGAGTCGGGAGCGCAGGGCCTGACCGTGCGGACCGAGGCCTTCACCGCGCTGATCGGCGAGATCGCCGGTGATGCCCACGGGGATCCGGAACTGAGGCTGCGCGCGTGAGCGCCCATCGGCCCGCGGAACCGCACGGAGCGGTTCAGGCGCATCGCTCCGGAGCGCGGGGCGCGGGCAGCGCCGTACTCGGAACCACCAGGTCCGCACGGGCCCTGGTCGCCGCCACCAGGTCCGCGTTGCGCTGGTCGGTGCCGAGCACCCACGCCACCGCCGTCTCGTGGTCCTTGCCGAACTCCTCGTGGCGGGCCACGAGCCGGCGGATGCGCTCCTCCTCGCCGATCTCGCAGAACCACACCTCGTCCAGCCGTGGGCGGACCCGGCCCCAGGCGCCGCTGTCCAGCAGCAGGTAGTTGCCCTCCGTGACGACCAGCCGAACCTCCGGGAGCACCGGGACCGCGCCCGCGATCGGCTGTTCCAGCACGCGCTCGAAGCCTGGCGCGTACACGGTCTCGTCGCTCTCCTCACGCAGCCGCCGCAGCAGCGCCGCGTACCCGGCGGCGTCGAACGTGTCGGGTGCGCCCTTTCGGTCGCGGCGGCCCAGGCGGTCGAGCTCCACATCGGCCAGGTGGAAGCCGTCCATGGGCACGTGGACCACCCATGGCCGTCCGTCGCCGTTCAGTTCTCGCACCACCTGCTCGGCGAGTGTGGTCTTGCCCGCCCCGGGGCTGCCGGTGATGCCGAGGATCGCGCGACGGCCGGGTCCCGCCAGGGACGCGGCCCGCTTCAGCAGATCGTCAAAGTTCATATGGGTGCGCCGCTCGCTGCCGGAGAGGGAGTCCCCGTCATTGGACCAGAGGCGGCGACGGATCGCGAGGACGGCGATCACTCCAGGGGCCGCCCAGGCCGCGCGGTCCGCCCTGGTCCGTCCGTGCTGGGAGAGCGCAGGAATGTGGCGCCCGCCACTCACTGCCCGGCGTTCTTCGGGGAAGCTAGCCCCTATGACAGAGCTCGGTCTTCCGGACGGCATCCAGGCCTGCCTCTTCGATCTCGACGGGGTCATCACCAAGACCGCCGTCGTCCATGCGGCCGCGTGGAAGCAGACGTTCGATGATTTCCTGCGCCGGCGGGACGGGGACTCCTTCCGGCCCTTCGACGAGGTCGCCGACTATGACGAGTACGTCGACGGGCGCCCGCGCGCCGACGGCGTGCGCACCTTCCTGGCCTCCCGGGACATCCACCTGTCCGAGGGCGACCCAGGAGACCCGCCCGGGAGGGAGACCGTCCACGGTCTGGGCAACCGCAAGAACGAGCTGGTCCTGGAGCTGATCCGGACGCGCGGTGTCGACGCTTACGACGGCACGATCCGGTATGTGGAGGCCGTGCGCGCCGCCGGTCTGCGGACGGCCGTCGTCTCCTCCAGCACCAACTGCCGCGACATCCTTCGGTCGATCGGCGCCGAGCAGCTCTTCGACGTGCGCATCGACGGAGTCGTCGCCGCCGAGCGGCATCTGCCGGGCAAGCCGCATCCGGACACCTTCCTCGCCGCCGCCCACGACCTCGGCGTCGAGCCGAAGGCCGCCGCCGTCTTCGAGGACGCGCTCGCGGGCATGGACGCCGGGCGTTCGGGCCACTTCGGGTACGTCGTCGGAGTGGACCGGGTCGGCCAGGCGGACGCGCTGCGTGCCCACGGAGCCGATGTCGTCGTGACGGACCTTGCGGAACTGGGGGAGCGCTCGTGATCACCCAGACCTGCTACGCCGTCGAGCCCTGGGCGCTGCGGGGGCTGCACCTGGACGTCCTGCCGCAGAGCGAGTCCGTGTTCGCGCTGTCCAACGGGCACGTGGGCTGGCGAGGCAATCTCGACGAGGGCGAGCCGCACGGGCTGCCCGGCTCATACCTCAACGGCGTCCACGAGCTGCATCCCCTGCCCTACGCGGAGGCTGGGTACGGCTACCCGGAATCCGGGCAGACGGTCATCAACATCACCAACGGCAAGATCATTCGTCTGCTGGTGGACGACGAGCCCTTCGACCTGCGCTACGGGCGGCTCGGTTCCCACGAGCGCGTGCTGGACCTGCGGGCCGGTACGCTCACCCGGACCTGCGAGTGGACCTCACCGGCCGGCACAACGGTCCGGGTGCGCTCCACACGCCTCGTCTCCTTCACCCAGCGTGCGATCGCCGCGGTCGCCTACGAGGTCGAGGCCGTCGGCGGTCCGGCCCGGATCGTCGTGCAGTCCGAGCTGGTCGCCAACGAGCAACTGCCCGTCCGCGAGGGCGATCCGCGCGCCGCCATGGTGCTGGACTCGCCGCTCGAGGCGGAGGAGCACTTCGCCAAGAACGGCAGGCTGCGGCTGGTGCACCGTACGCGCCGGAGCGGCCTGAGGGTCGGGGCCGCGGCCGACCACGTCGTCAGGGGTCCCGAGCCGACCACGACCCAGTGCGAGGCGACCGACGACCTGGCCCGCCTCACCGTCGCCTCCCTGCTGCGGGAGGGTGAGCGGCTGCGCGTGGAGAAGTTCGTCTCGTACGGCTGGTCCGGTACGCGCTCGCTGCCCGCGATCAGCGATCAGGTGGACGCGGCGCTGGCCGCCGCCACGAGCGCCGGCTGGTCCGGTCTGCTCGCCGAACAGCGGAGCTACCTGGACGACTTCTGGGCGCGCTCGGACGTCGAGGTGGACGGCGACGAGCAGATCCAGCAGGCGGTCCGCTTCGGCCTGTTCCATGTCCTGCAGGCCGGGGCGCGCGCCGAACAGCGCGCGATACCCGCCAAAGGGCTGACCGGCTCCGGTTACGACGGTCATGCGTTCTGGGACACCGAGATGTTCGTGCTGCCGCTGCTCACCTACACCTCGCCCGACGCGGTCGCCGAGGCGCTGCGGTGGCGGCAGAACACGCTGCCCGCGGCCCAGGAGCGGGCCGTGCAACTGGGGCTGCGCGGGGCGGCGTTCCCCTGGCGGACCATCGAGGGCTCGGAGGGTTCGGCGTACTGGCCGGCGGGCACCGCCGCGTTCCATGTGAACGCCGGCATAGCGGACGCCGTCGTCCGCTATGTCGCGGCCACCGGCGACGAACGGTTCGCACGCGACACCGGGGTCGAACTGCTCGTGGAGACGGCCCGGTTGTGGCGCTCGCTCGGTCACCACGACCATCACGGCACCTTCCACATCGACGGGGTGACGGGGCCGGACGAGTACAGCGCGGTCGCCGACGACAACACGTACACGAACCTGATGGCCCGTGCGAACCTGCTGGCGGCCGCCGACGCCGTGGAGCTCCATCCGCGCCGGGCCCGGGAACTGGCCGTCGACGCGGAGGAGAGCGCGGGCTGGCGCGACGCGGCCGAGGCGATGCACGTGCCGTACAACCACGAACTGGGCGTGCACGAACAGCATGCCGGATTCACCCGCTACCAGCGGTGGGACTTCGCCGCGACCCGCCCCGACCAGTATCCGCTCCTGCTGCACTTCCCGTACTTCGACCTGTACCGCAAGCAGGTGGTCAAACAGGCGGACCTGGTGCTGGCGATGTACACATGCAGCCCGTATTTCGATGCCGAGCACAAGGCGCGGAACTTCGCGTACTACGAGTCCCTCACCGTCCGGGATTCGTCACTGTCCGCGTGCTGTCAGGCGGTTGTCGCGGTCGAGGCGGGCCACTCGTCCCTCGCCTACGACTATCTGCACGAAGCCGCGCTGATGGACCTCGAGGACCTGGAGCACAACACCCGCGACGGGCTGCACATCGCGTCCCTGGCCGGCACCTGGATGGCGCTCGTCGCCGGTTTCGGCGGTATGCGCCACCACGGGGAGAGGATCGAGTTCGCGCCACGCCTGCCGGAACGGTTCGGCCGGCTCGCCTTCACGCTGGAACTGCGGGGGCGTCGGCTGCGGGTGGACATCGGCCGCACAGAGGCCACGTACAGGCTGGTTGAGGGGGAGCCGTTGACGATCCACCACCACGGCGATCCGCTCACGGTCGACGCGGACAAGCCGCACACCCGCGAGATCCCTCTCCTCAAACCCCGCCCGGCACCGGACCAGCCGCTGCACCGGAGGCCGAACAACGCGGGAGCCACGCAGAATTGAGGGCGGAAGCTGCCGCTCACCGCGCCGGCACCGCACGGTTGAGCGGCTGCTCGGCGAAGAGGGCGCGGAATCGGCAACCGCCGGCGCCGCCCCATGGTCTACAGGGACATGCACAAGATCAGGCATGGGACCGGGGTGTTCGTCCGGCAGCTGGCGTTGTTCGGATGGCTTCAGGCGCGTTGCTGTGCCGTCGCCGTCGCGTTGTTCGCCGGTATGGCGGTATCGACGCTGCTGCCCCCGCTGCCGGTGGCACGATACGACCTGCTGCTGGTCTACGGGGTGCTGCTCACCTGCGTCTGCCACCTGCTGGGGTGGGAGAACCGTCGGGAGGTGGCCTTCGTCGCCGTGTGTCATCTCCTCGGACTCGTCTTCGAGCTCGTCAAGGTGCACGTGGGGTCGTGGAGCTATCCCGAGCCCGCACTGACCAAGATCGCCGGTGTGCCCCTGTACGGAGGCTTCATGTACGCCGCGGTCGGCAGCTACGGCTGCCGGACGTGGCGACTGCTCGATCTGTCGCTCACCGGATACCGGGCTCGGAGCACCACCGTGCTGGCCGTCCTTCTGTATGCCAACTTCCTCACGCACCACTGGCTGCCCGACCTTCGCTGGGTCCTGGGCGCCCTGCTCCTGCTCGCCACGAGCGGCACATGGATGTACTTCACGGTCGGCAGTCGACGCCATCGGATGCCGTTGGCGCTGTCCTTCACCCTGGTCGGGTTCTTCCTGTGGCTGGCCGAGAACATCGCCACGTATCTCGGGGCCTGGACCTACCCGTCCCAACTGGACGGCTGGGAACCGGTCTCCGTGTCCAAATGGGTCTCCTGGGCGTTGCTGATCACCGTCATCTTCGCCATACGGGCCATCTGGCGGATCGCGCCCGCCCGACGCCGCGGTGCTGCCGTGGGGCGTCCGCCTCTGGCAACGACCTGACCGCGGACGCCCGGCTCGCCACTTGGCCGGTGCACCCGGGCGCACGCCGGCCCGGACCGCATCAGACGCTGTAGCCGCCGTCGACCCCCAGAGCCTGCCCCGTGATGAACCCGGCCCGGTCCGAGGCGAGGAAAGCGACCGCCTCCGCGACGTCGACGGCGGTGCCGAAGCGGCGCAACGGGATGTTGCGCCGGGTGATGTCCAGGGCCCTCTCGTCGAGTTCACCGGTCGCTATCAGCCGTGCCGCGATCCCGTCCGTCAGCATGCCGGGCGCGACGCAGTTCACGCGTACGCCGTACCGGCCCTCCTCGGCGGCCAGTGCTCGCGCCACCGCCTCGACTGCGCCCTTCGTACCGGCCGACAGCCCGTCGCGCACCGGGAACCGCCGGGTGGCCACGGTGGTGACGGCGACGATGCTGCCCCGGCTCTCCCGCAGCCTCGGCAGCGCGGGATGCACCAGATTGAAGAACGCCACGGCCTCCGCGCACAGTTGTGCCCGGTACCGCGCGGGGGAGACCCGGCTCAGATGGACCATCGGCACATGCGGCCCCGCCGCGTGGACGAGCGTGTGGATGCCGCCGAAGGCGTCGGCGACCTCGCTCACCGCCTGCGCCGTGGCGGATTCCTCGGTCAGGTCCACTCGGACGGCCAGGCACCGGCGCCCGCGTTCCTCGACCTCGTCGACGAGCGCCGCCGCGCCCTTCTCGTCCGTGCGATAGGTGAACGCCACGTCGCTGCCCCGCTCGGCCAGGATCCCGACCAGCACCGCCCCGATGCCTCCGGTTCCGCCCGCCACGAGCGCTGCGCCTGTCCTGCTGGAGAAGTCCGACACCGTACCGCCTCACAATCCGCTCGGGTACCACAGCATGTAGCGGTGTCGAGCGAAGACTTGAAGACCCGTGGGGAAGGCAGGGCGAGGGGGGCGGACGGGTGCGACCGGCGTGATGTCCCTGTACCGCCGGGTGCACCCCGGGATCGCAGCGGCGCGGTGGAAGTCGCCGGGGCGGGTGAGTGGTCGACGGGGTCAGCCGCCGAACAGCTGCGTCCAGTACGTCCCGGCGCGGCCGCCTCCCACGAAGCCGACGCCCAGATGGGTGAAGGCAGGCTTGAGGATGTTGGCCCGGTGACCCGGGCTGTTCATCCAGCCGCGGACGACTTCGGCCGGGGAGCGTTGTCCGCAGGCGATGTTCTCGCCCACCGTGCGGTGGCGGGAGCCCGCCGCGGCGGCGCGGTCCCAGGGCTCGCGGCCCTCGGGCGAGGTGTGCGCGTAGAAGTCGCGGGCCACCATGTCGGCACTGTGCGCCTGGGCCGCGGCCGCGAGCCGGGGATCGGCGGCCAGCGGCGCCAGACCGGCAGCGGCCCGCTCGGTGTTGGTCAGTGCGAGCACTTCCTCGGCCGTGCGGGCCAGTCCTGCGGCCGTGAAGGGCCGGGCCCACAGCGCCGTCCAGTACAGGTCACCCGAGCGCCCCCCGGCAACGCAGGCCGCACCAGCCTCGGTGAACTCGGGTGTGCACAGGGTCCGGCGCGAGCGTTCGTCGCCGAGGCAGTACTCCACGAACTCGGCAGGGGTGCGCGGGCCTGAGACAAGATGCTCGCCGACCGTCAGGAACGTGTAGCCGCGCGCGGTGATCCGCTGGTGCACGGAGGTGCCGTCGGCGCTCTCCGTGGCGAGGGCGCCATGGGCAGCCATGCCGGCGGCATGCGCGTGTGCCGCCGCGGTGAGCCGCGCGTCGAGCGACACGGGAGGCGAACCGGCCCTGGCGCGCGCCGCATTGACGAGGCCCAGGAATCCGTCGGGCGCGGGCGCGTTCGGTGGGGGGAAGTCGTGGGGACCGGGCGCCTGCTCCGGGACGGGGGGTGATCCCACGGCCGCGTCCTCCACCACGTCCACCCCGAAGTCCCGGGCCACCCCTGCCAGACCGTCCGCGTACCCCTGACCCAGTGCGCGCAGCTTCCAGACCCCGCCCCGTCGGTAGAGTTCGGCGAGCAGCAGGACGGTCTCCCGTTGCGGTCGCTGCGGGGTGAAGCGGGCCACGGTGCGACCACCGGCGCCGGTGACGTGGAGCGTCGGGGCGGGCAGGGACCCCAAGTGCGCGGACGGGTCGGCGGGACTTGCGATCACGGTGACGCGCTCGGCTCCGCCCCGCAATCCGGTCGGATGCACGGTGAGCTCCTCACCGACCAGCCGGACGCCGGGCGCGGACGGCTGGTTGTAGAAGACGAAATCGGCATCGCCGCGCACCTTTCCGCCCGTGTCGGTGACGATCGCCGATACGTCGAACGGTCCCGGCACCCTGAGCGTCAGGGGGCCGTCAGGCAGGGGCAGATTGCCGCCGGGAACCAGTTCGTTCATGGTGCCGTCCGCTCGTCCGTACCGCCGACACGGCGGGCGCGGCCGCGAGGCCCGGCACCCGTCAGTCGGACAACGCGCCGTCGCCTCGCCCGGGTTCCCGTACCGGGACGGCGGCGCGCATCGACCTCAGGGCCAGCAGCATCACGCCGATGTCGTCCAGATAGACGGGGTCCGGCAGCAGATCGGCGGGCAGCACCAGATACAGGACCGCGCCCCAGAAGACCCAGCGGGGACCGGTCGGCAGCCCGGCGCGACGCAGATCGCGGCGCGTGCGGACCAGTCGCAGCAGCACGGCGAGCGCCATCCCCAGTACGGCGGCAGCGAGGACCGCGACGACGGCGATCACGGTCCAGGTCGAGGAGTCCATGCGTAGCTCTCCGGGCATCCGTAGGAGTCGTCCTCTCCTACGGATGCCCGGCTTCGCGGCGGACAGTGCCCGCGACCCGCCGAACGGGCCATCCGGTCGCGGAAGAAGAGGCGCTGCGCCCCGTCGTCAGTGGCCGGCGCGCGCCGCGCTGCTCTCCATCAACGCCATGCTCACCACCCGCACGCTGCGCGCGATGTGCTGCAGTTGCTTGACCTCGGCGGCGTACAGCTTGATGGTGTGTTCGATGACCGTCTCGGGCAGACCGAGCCCGGGCAGCTCCGCGCGGGCCGTCTGCAGCGCCGTCCGGGCCACCCGCGCCTCCTGCTGCACCTGGATCTGGGCGTGGCGGGCGAGCAGGACGGGGTGGCGGATCAGTGCCGGGTAGCTGGCATAGCGTGCGGGTACGAGGTCGCGCAGCCACTTCGCAGCCGATCGCTCCCAGTCGTAGCTGCCGGGTGTCTTGACCTGGCACGGCCAGTCCGAGCTGGTCGGCGAGTATGTCGTCAAGGCCATGATCTTCGCTTCCGGGTCACGTCGGCTCGGGTCGCTGCGACAGCTTGGGGCGGCTCCGGTCTAGGGGAGGACCGGAACCGCCACCCTGGACGCCCGCGCAGCGGGGCCCGGCCGGGCACCCGACGCCCGTGGGTAGGAGCGGACGGCAGCGGATGTCCGTACGGCGCGACCCGGGAGTCCGGACTGCGATCCGCGAGAAGTATTTATATATACCGCTGGATACGCAAGGACATGAAAAAATTCACCTGTGGTTTGTGGTGAAACATCCCGAGTGCCATGCTCCCAAGGCTGTCGACGGGTCCCGTTCCGCAGGGGGGCGGGCGACGCCAAGGGGACAGATGGGTGCAGGCGGGCGTCTCATGTCCCGTGGCGGGACATCGGCCCGGTGTCAGTCCTTGAGGAAGAACTGGTGCTGTTCGGCGATCTGCTCGTACTCCTCGAGCCGCGCCTGCGTCCGCTCCGGATCGGCGTCCGTCATGGCCTGCAGCAGGGCCGCGGCCATCAGACCGGGTGCGGCGTAGGAGTCGAAGACCAGGCGCGAGCCGGTACCCGTCGCGAAGACGACATCGGCCTCGTCGGCGAGCGGACCCAGCCCCAGATCCGTGATCAGGGCGACCTTGAGCCCCGCGCCGCGCGCCACCCGCACGGCGGTCAGGCTCTCCTGGGCGTGCCGGGGCATGCCGAACGCCAGCAGCCAGGTGCCGCCGGCCTCCCGGGACTGCAGCAGCGCGTCGTAGGCGACGCTGCCGCCGCGTGTCACCAGCCGCACGTCCGGGTGGATGCGCCGGGCCCCGTACGCGAAGTACTCGGCGAGCGAACCGGAGATCCTGAGGCCCATCACGGTCAGCGGCGTCGACTCCGACAGCGCTCGGCCGACGCGGATCACCTCGTCCGGGTCGGCGAAGTCCCGGCGCAGGTTCTCGAGGTTCTCGATCTCTCTGTCCACGGCCGCCTGCAGCTCGTTGCCGTGCTGCTCCGCCGGCGTGCCCGGGCTGCCCAGCGCGCTCAGGGCGATGGCCTGGAGCTTCTCCCGCAACGCGGGGTAACCGCTGAAGCCTACGGCCGCGGCGAAACGGGTCACCGAGGGCTGGCTGACCCCCACCCGCTCGGCCAGGTCCGTGATCGACAGGAACGCGGCCTCGGTGATGTGCTCGATCAGGTACTGGGCGATCCGGCGATGCCCGGGGGAGAGCCGCGGACCATCGAACAACTCCCTGAGCTGGGACGTCGGTGCAGCATCGGCCGCCGGGGCCGTCTTGCCCGCGGTGATCGCAGATGCCTGCGCGCGTGCCCGCTGCGGCGATGACACCGGACCTCCTCCTCTGCGTCCCGAGAACCTTCAACATAGCTCACGGAAGGCGCTGACCAGGGGCCTTACCGCGCACATCGCGACAGCCGCCGCCGACAGGCGGGCCCGCCGCTTCGGCCGTACCGTCGTGCATGGAGGTATCGGGGATGGGGTACCCGCGTCGGTCACCTGATGAGAGGAGCGGCCGTGAACTCGCCCGTAGCGCACGCACCACAGGTCGAAGTGGTGGTCAGCGGCTGTTCGGCGTCGGACGCCGGGAGCCTGTTCGCCGAACTGTGCCGGCTTTTCTCCTCGGACCGCCGTGCCGAGGACGTGCCGCACGAGACCGCAGGATCCCGGCCCACGATGTGGACCGGGACGTTCGACATGTCGTCCGCCCCGGGCGCGCCCGAGCGGCTTGAGCCGCCGGCGTCCCTGTCGGGACCGGTGAAGGCCGAACTGCAGGGCGAGCCCCGGGCGGTGGAGCGCCTGCGCCGCGCCCTGGACGCAATGTACGTCGTGCACCAGCTGGGCGTGGTCGCCGGTGACCAGGAGGTCGACGTCGAGCTGCGGTTGGAGAGCCGGGGGATGGCCTGAACCCCGGACAGGGCGGACAGGAGGAAGGCTGCCGGGACACGGGACTGGAGAGCCGTCCCGTGCCGAGGCCCCCCGACCGTTCGGCGGGAGAGCACCGCCGAACGGCGCGTACCGGGTGCGACGGGCCGGTGGGCACCCATGAACGCACCGGTCACGCGGGTGTCGCCCCGACCGAGGAGGCAGACATGACCGCCGAGCCGGCCACCTCCCGGGCCGCCGCGGGCGGCGGCGGGCTGTGCCCGCCGCCGCCCGTCGACCCCGAGCCGGCGGCCCGCCTGGAACCGATCGCCGACCGGCTGCCGCCGGGCTTCCCGCCCGATGCGATCCCCGAGATCCGCGCGGGCATGATCCGCCCTCCGCCCTCCGACGAGGACCTTGGCCGCGGCGGTTCCTCGACGGCCGGCCCGAGACGCCAGACGCCCGGGGCGCGGGGCTATGCCGTCAGGAACCGGTGGAGCGAGGCCGTCATCGCGACAGCGAAGGCCTCGCGTGTCCGGTCGGGCACCCGGTCGAGGGAGAGATACGGGTTGAGGTCCTCCAACTCGACCAGCAGGAGGTCTCCGTCCCGGGTGCGGCAGGCGTCGACGCGCTGGATGCCGTGGTCAAGGGTGTTCCAGTGGATGAAACCCCTGGCGAAGGCGAGGTCGGCCTCCGTTGGCTCATAGGGTTCGAGGACCCAGCGCCGCTCGGGATCCGGCGCGTGGAGGGCGTACTGGAAGGTGTCGTCCACGTAGTAGAACGACACCTCGTAGCGGAAGTCGATCCGCGGCTGCACCAGGATCTCGCCCCAGGCCAGGCCCTGCAGACGGGCCCGTGGCACGAAGTCCAGGCCGATGGAGTCCGCTCCCACCTTGGGCTTGACCGCGTACAGATCGGCCTCGGGCAGTCGTTCGAGGTCCTCGGGCCGGTCGGCCGTGGGGATGACCGGGCGTCCGGCCTCGGTCAGGTCGAGCAGGTACTGCTTGCCGGCCATGTCGGCCCGGCCGGTGAGCCGGTTGTACACACGCGTGCCGCGTGCGGCGGCCCGGCCACGGAAGTCGTCGTACTCCCGCTGGTAGCGCAGCACGGGGCCGCTGTTGCGGACCACGACGGCATCGAAGCCGTCCATCAGCGCCGCGGCGTCCAGCGGGTGGCACAGCGCGATGTCGAAGTCCGCGCGCAACCGGGCGGTGAGGGCGATGTCCTCGTCGCCGTAACGCCGGCCGCGGGCGGGGTAGGCCAGATCGGTCACGTACAGAAGGCGGGGGCGGGTGGACATGTCTGGCTTCTCCTCGGTCGGCGGACATCAACCTAGTCGGCGTCCGAAGGCGTGCTCGTGCCGGGCGGTGGTGGATCACCGGTGCGGCGCGCAGGACGGGGCGTTCGCTGCGTGGGCGGCGCGGATGACAGACTGGCCGCATGGAAGAGCGCGATTTCGGCAGGTTGGGGCAGCACGCGTCGGTCATCGGCCTGGGCACATGGCAGTTGGGCGCGGACTGGGGCGACGTCGACGACAAGGACGCCCACGAGGTGCTGGAGGCGGCGGCCGAGTCCGGGGTCACCTTCTTCGACACCGCCGATGTGTACGGCGACGGGCGCAGCGAGCAGACCATCGCCGCATTCCTGCTGGGCAGGCCCGATCTGCACGTGCTGGTGGCGACCAAGATGGGCCGCCGACTCGACCAGATCCCGGAGAACTACGTCCTGGACAACTTCCGCGCCTGGAACGACCGCTCCCGGCGCTATCTCGGGGTCGACCGCATCGACCTGGTGCAGTTGCACTGCCCGCCGACGCCCGTGTACTCCTCCGACGCGGTGTACGACGCCCTCGACACTCTGGTCGAGGAGGGCCGCATCGCCGCGTACGGCGTGAGCGTGGAGACCTGTGACGAGGCGCTGACCGCGATCGCCCACCCGAACGTGGCGAGCGTGCAGATCATCCTCAACCCGTTCCGGATGAAGCCGCTGCGGGAGGTCCTCCCGGTCGCACAGGAGGCCGGAGTGGGCATCATCGCGCGTGTGCCGCTGGCCTCCGGCCTGCTGTCGGGCAAGTACACGAAGGACACGGTCTTCGCCGCGAACGACCACCGCTCCTACAACCGGCACGGTGAGGCCTTCGACCAGGGCGAGACGTTCTCCGGCGTCGACTTCGCCACCGGTGTGGAGGCGGCGGCCGAGTTCGCCGCACTCGCTCCGGAGGGTTTCACCCCGGCCCAGCTTGCGCTGGCCTGGATCGTCCAGCAGCCCGGCGTGACCACGGTGATCCCGGGCGCCCGCTCGGCGTACCAGGCCCGCGCCAACGCGGCGGTCGCCAAGCTCCCTCCGCTCTCCCAGGAGACGCTTAACGCGATCCAGGACCTGTACGACCGGCGGATCAAGGAGCAGGTCGAGAACCGCTGGTAGGCGCAGGCGGGGAGACCGGTCGGCGGCACGACCCCGGCCGGTCGGACCCTCAGTCTGCCCTTCATTCGTCGTCTGCGGCATACGTTAGGTCTTCGAGCGCCCGGTCACCGACCCCGATCCCCTCGCAGAACTCCCCGTCGTACAAGCCGCGGCGGCCAACCGCGCTGCCGGGAACCCGCGTGCGGTCAGGACGGCGTCGGACGGAAGGTCCGCAGAATGACCTTCAGCGCCAGCTGGTCGGTCGTGTTCCCGGCGTCGGCGCCGGGGGCGGTCCAGCGCAGGGAGAAGCCGCGGCCGGCACCGACGAGGAAGCCGCGGCCGAAGGTGTGCGCGCGGACGCCGTCCACCGTGGACAACCACTCGATGTCCGCGCCCTTGTAGCCCTGGTAGGTGACGGGGACGATGTCGCCCACCCGTGCGTAGTCGGCGTACGCGCCCTTCAGGGACGGCTCCAGGGCGCGCCAGATCGCCACCGGGTCCCCACCGAGATGCACGCCGGCGGTGACCGTCAGCGTGCGCGGGTCCCCGCTCGCGCCGAACGTCACCCGGTAGGTGTCTTCGGGGGCGCTCTCCGTACGGATGCGCTCCCATCCCTGTGGCAGGTAGAGGGAGAAGCCCTCCGGCGCCACATGGCGGCCGAAGCCCGCGTTCGGGTCCTGAGTGGCGCTCGCCGACGGGGACGGCACCGCGCCCGAAGGCGGCGCCCCGCGATCGGTGCCGTCGCCCGTCGGGTCGGCCGGCGTGGAGGGAGCCGCAGAGCGGGAGGGCACGGTGCCGGTCGCCGACGTGCCGCCGTTGTCCGAGCGGCCCGCCGCGACGAGGACGGCCACCGACGAGCTCGCGACCACGAGGCCCGCGCCCACCAGCACCGACCGACGCACCGCCGGCCTGCCCCATGCCCGGCACACTCGGTGCGCGAACTGCCACGCGTCCAGAAAACGCGGCATCAGCGTCTCGTGCCCGGACTCGTCGGGGTCCGCGCTCACGATGCGCGTCAGCGAGGCACGCACGACGGGTTCCGGCACCCGCTCCAGGGCGTCGCGGCGCAACAGCCCGGTGATGGCCGGAGCGAGCGGACCGGCGTTCACCGGGGAGCGCGGCGGGAGCCGGTCGACCGCGCGCAATGTCGACTCGACCGGGCCCCGGTCCCTGACCGGCGGACGGCCCTCCACCATCGCGTACAGCAGCGCTCCCAGCGCCCACTGGTCCGTCGCCGGTCCCGCACTCGACCCTCGGGCCTGCTCGGGGGAGGCGTACGACGGCGCGGTGACCCGCTGAGTGACGGACGCGCCGATCAGACCGAACCCCGTCACCACGACGGTGCCGCCCTCTTGTACGAACACCTGCCCGGGGCTCAGGTCTCCGTGGGTCGCCCCACGGCGGTGGGCGGCCTCCAGTACATCGAGGATGCCAAGGCCGATCCGGGCCGCCCGCACGTAGTTGAGGGGGCCGTGGGCCAGGACCGCCCCGAGCGGTGTGCCGTCGATCCGCTCCGTCACGGTCCACAGGACACCGCTGTCCTCGACCACGTCGAGCACGGTGGCGACACGACCGGGACACAGCAGCTCGATGGCCTCTGACTCGCGCAGGATCCGGGCGACGGTACGGCGCACGGTGACCTCGGGCTGAACCGGTGCGATCCGCGACCCGGTGAGTGTCACCGGCCGTCCGAACGCCTCGTCCTCGCCGATCCAGACGGACCGCCCATGTTCATCGTGAACGGCCTTGAGGGCCCGGTACCGTCCGGTGATCAACTCCCTTGTGCAGACCTGAACATGGTCCATCGTCATCCCTCGCTGTGTACCGGATTCTCCCGTTTCCCGGAAGTACGGTGGATGTGACGGTGGGTGTTCAAAGAAAGGCGATTTCTACGGACGGGATTTTCCGGGACCGCACTTTCTCCCGCTCGCACGTGCGAAAACACGGCCCTTGACTGCTCGTCAGTAGGTTACCTATGGTTACCGTCGCCACCCGAGCCGATGTACGACTCGGCGAACGCGGCCGCCGCGACGGAGGAGTCGAACAGCCGCCGTAGCCGGGCAGTGGCGTTGCCGGCGCGGAAGGGATCCTGCGAGGACGGTCCGTGCAGCAGCTCCGCGAACCACTCGGAGAACTCCTGGTACTCCCACACCCGGCGCAGACAGGCGGCCGAGTAGCCGCGCAGGCGGCCGCTGTCACCGTCGCGGTAGTACGCGACGAGCGCGTCGGCGAGTAGCAGCGCGTCGTACAGGGCGAGGTTCATGCCCTTCGCGGCGATCGGCGCCACCAGATGGGCCGCGTCGCCCGCCAGGAACAGCCTTCCGTACGCCATGGGTTGCACCACGTAGTTGTGCATGTCCAGTACGCGCTTCTCGATCAACCGCCCCTCGGTCAGCGGCGGAGCACCCGTCACGGACAGCCGTGCGCGCAGTTCGGACCAGACCCGCTCGTGGGGCCAGTTCCTCGCGTCGTCGCCCGGCGGGCACTCGAGGTAGTAGCGGGTGACCTGTGGGCTGCGGGCCATGTGTGCGGCGAAACCGCGTGGATGGACCCCGAAGACCACGCAGTCCGACGACGGCGGGGCCTCCGCCAGCAGGGCCAGCCACCCCACCCCGTAGTCCAGCCGGGCGACATGTGCGCGCTCGGGAGGCAGCGAGGCCCGGGTCACGCCACGGGCGCCGTCGCAGCCGGCGACCATGTCGCAGGTGATCCGGCGGCGTTCACCCGAGTCGGTATCCGTGTACGACACCGACGGGGACTCGCTGTCGACGTCGTGCAGCTCGACGTCGCGTACACCGAAGCGGATGTCGCCGCCCTTGACGTCTGTGTACTCCCGGACCAGGTCGGTGACGAGCAGCGGCTGGGGATAGACGAAGTGACGGTGGCCGGACGCGCGCGTGTAGCCGAACCGGAGCCGTTCGCCGCCGATACGGAACTCGCACTCCGTGTGTGTCTGCGCCCGTTCCAGCAGACGTCCGGCCAGTCCGTGCCGTTCCAGCGCACGCACCGCCCCTTCCTCGATGAACCCCGCCCTGGGCCGTTGTTCGATGAACTGCCGGCTCTCGGCCTCGAGGACCACGCAGTCGACGGAGGCGCTCCGCAGGACGTTGGCGAGGGTCAGCCCGGCGGGGCCGGCGCCGACGATGACGACGGGAGCGTGCTGATCGGACGGGGGGAGGAGTGTGGGGGAAGAGGTGATCACCGGATCATTATGGCGGTGTACCGTCAACACCCCTACTCCGCACCAGGGTTGGAGTCGGTACGGGGCCACCGACCGGGACCGTGGACAGGCCCCGGGCTCCGGCGGAAGGATGGCGCGTACAGCGAACCGAATGCGCGACAGCCCGCCCGCAGCGTTCCAGGAGGCCCGCCGGATGAGCACCCGCCCGTTGCCCGTCAGCACACCCGCCGAGCAAGGGGTGGACGCCCGCGGGATCCAGGCGTTCCTCGACGTCATCGAGGCGGCCCCCGACATCGAGCCCCACAGCCTCATGATCCTGCGCCATGGCCGCCTGGTCGCCTCCGGCTGGTGGGCGCCGTACACCGCCGACCGCCTCCACCTGCTGTACTCCCTCAGCAAGAGCTTCACCTCGACGGCGGCCGGAGTGGCCGTCGCCGAGGGACTGCTCGATCTCGACGCGCCCGTGATCTCGTACTTCCCTGAGTTCGAGGCGGACATCACCGACCCGCGCAGCCGCGCCATGCTGGTCAGGCATATCGCGTCGATGGCGAGCGGGCACCTCGCCGAGACCAACGACGAGGCCTTCGGGCTCGACCGCGCCGAACCCGTACGCGGCTTCCTGTTGATCCCCCCGGACCGTGATCCCGGCACCGTCTTCGCGTACAACCAGCCCACGACCTACACGCTGGCCGCGCTCGTACAGCGGCTGTCCGGCCGGTCGCTGACCGAGTACCTTCGCCCGAGGATCCTCGACCCCCTGGGCATCGGCGAGGTCGCCTGGACCCAGCACCCGCGCGGCCGGGACCTCGGGTTCAGCGGACTGCACGCCACCACGGACGCGATCGCCCGCCTGGGGCTGCTGTACCTGCAGGACGGCGTCTGGGAGGGCAGGCGGCTGCTGCCGTCCTCCTGGGTGGCGGGCGCGACCCGTTCGCACATCTCCAACGCCGACGGGACGGCCGAGGGCGCCGCTTCGGACTGGCAGCAGGGCTACGGCTTCCAGTTCTGGATGTCACGACACGGATACCGGGGGGACGGGGCGTACGGCCAGTTCTGCGTCGTCCTGCCGGAACACGACACCGTGATCGCGACGACCGCGGCCACCGAGCAGATGCAGAAACTCCTCGACGCGATGTGGCGTCATCTGCTGCCCGCACTCGGTCCCGGTCCGCTCGCCGGCCGCGCCGAGGAGGACAAGGCGCTCCAGGACCGCCTCGACCGACTCACGCTGCCACCGGTCGCCGCGCACCCCGGGCCGGCCGCGGACCCCGGCCCCTGGCAGCGGGCCCGCTTCACGCCCCGCGGCGGCCACTGCGCGAACCAGCCGACCCTGACGAGGGTCGAGGTCGCCAGGGCGGACGGCGCCTGGACGGCGACCCTCGTGGAGGGCGAGGAGCGTCTCGCCCTGCGCCTTCCCGATTCCGGCTGGGCAGTCGACGACGGCACGGTCCCCAGGGCGGTGAGCGGTGGCTGGACGGCCCAGGACACCCTGCACGTCGACATCGTGTTTCTGGAGACGCCGCACCGCCTGACGGTGACCTGCGCCCTCGACGACGGCACCTTCACGGCCCGCTGGCACACGACCCCCCTTCACGTCGGCCCGTTGCGCCGCCACCGCGCTCCGCTCACCTCCCGGGAGGGCTCGGCACCACGCGGATGACGGCGGCGGTGACGTTGTCCCGGCCGCCCGCGTCCAGGGCGTGTCCGACCAGTGCTCGGGCGTCGGCCCGCGCGTCCGGGCCGTGGCGTCCGAGCGCCGCACGCAGCCGGGCGGCATCCGGCAGATACCGCCACAGGCCGTCCGTGCACAGCAGCAGACGACCGGGTACGAGGGGCCGGTAGCCGCGGACGTGTGGGGTCACCGGTCCCGCGTCCCTGCCCAGCCAGGCGGTGAGGGCGTCATGCCGGCCGGTGGCGTCCTCGGTCAGGGTCATGCCCGGCCCCTCGTCGGGCAGCCAGTAGGCCCGGCTGTCACCGACCCAGGCACTCCAGACGCCCCCGGGCCCGGCGACACCGGCGACGAACGTGCAGGCAGGTGCGGTGTCCTCGGACGCGGCCAGGGCGCTCACCGCCCGGCCTGCACGAACGGCGGCCTCGTGGAGGGCCACCTCCGGCACCGTCTCCCCCCGCAGTCGTGCGACCAGGATCGACGCGGCGGTCTCGGCTGCGACCCGCGCCGCCCGCTCCGGCCGCGGCGACATGGACACCCCGTCACAGACGACACCGACCGTCCACTCACCGTCGGTCGCGAGCGCCAGAGCGTCCGCGTTGATCCCCCGCCTGCGGCCCCCGTCGCTGACCCCGGCCGCGTCGGCGCCGGCCGTGATCTCCAGATGGGCCCGGAATGCGGGCTGCACCGCCCCGCAGTGCCAGCAGACACCGTCGGGGGCCACCGTTCCGCCACAGCGGACGCACATCAAGGTCTCGTCCATCCGGCGAGCATCCTGCCACGTTCCGGGTCAGCGCAGCCCGAACCGGTCCGCCCACCCCACGATGTCCGTCACGGTCGCGTTGCGGCCGCACACCACCAGACCCAGCCGGGCCCCGTCACCGACGCGCGCCAGCACCTGCCGGGCCGCCGGCAGCAGACAGCCCGCGGCGGGCTCGGTCCACGCCCCGGCATGCTCGGCCAGCGCCAGGCTGCCGCGGACCGCTTCCTTGTCCGGCACCACCAGGACCTCGGTGACCAGGGCCGACGCATGGTCGTACGTCAACTGCGAGACGGATGGCGCGCTGAGCGTGGTCACGACCGACGACAGCTCCACCGGTACCGGCCCGCCCGCCGCCAGTGCCCGGGACATGGCCTCGGCGCCCTCCGTCTCCACGCCCCACACACGGATGCCGGGCCGCAGGGCGTGCAGCGCCGCCGCCACGCCAGCGATCAGCCCACCGCCCCCGACGCTCACCAGAACATCCGTCAACGCACCCGCGTCCTCGGCGAACTCCAGGCCGACGGTGCCCTGCCCGGCGATTGCCGCCGCTGACCGCCACCACCCCCGCGGCCCGCTCGGCCTCGCCGAGCGTGAGCAGCCGCGCCGTGGCGCCGCGCGCCTTGAAGGAACCGGTGCGCTGCAGCAGCTCCAGCTTGGCGGTCACCGGGGCCCCGAGCAGCGCGGTGAGCCCTGGGCTCGCCACCGTCGGGGTGCGTACGACGTGCCCGGCGATCCGCTCCGCGGCCGCGTGAAGGTCCGAGATCCCGATCAACGCCCCTGCCTCCCAAGACAGTTCCGTACGCCCGCGACACCGCTGTCGCGCCGCCTCCACCCTCGCACGAGCGGCGGAGGAAATCCGGGTGGCCGCCGATGTCCGGCGGGTCAGGCTCCTGCCAAGGGGCGGCGGAGAACCAGTGCAGGGGAGGGTGCATCCCTTCAAAGGCCGGGAACGGGCTCGACGGGCCGCACACGATGTGCGGCCCGTCGATCAGTGAACTCCCGCGCGCCTGCCGGCCGGACCTAGCGGAGCGTCTCCGCCCAGTCGGCCGGTACCCGCCCCTCCGGCCCCGGCACGGGCTGGTCCTCGGGGTGGCTGACCGGGGGCGCCAGGTCCGGCCCGGACTCGTACAGTTGGGACGTGGTGTAGTCCCAGAACCAGCCTTCGTCCGGCTCGAAGCTGCGGATCACCGGATGCCCGGTGGCGTGGAAATGGGCAGTGGCGTGCTTGTCCGGAGAGTCGTCACAGCAGCCGATGTGCCCGCACTGCGCGCACCGGCGCAGATGGAACCACCAGCCGCCCACCTTGTCGCACTCCACACAGCCGCTGCCGCTCGGCGGGACGCTGGGCTCGATTCCGTTCACTGTGCTCATCTTGCCTCCGGTGATGATTCGGGAGCAGGCTGCGACTCGACGCTCTCCTCGACGACATCGGACGCCGCGGCGGTCAGGGGCAGCCGCACCTGGAACCGCGTGTCGCCCGGCATCGACTGGACGTCCAGGCTGCCGTGGTGCTTGTTGGCGACGATGCGCCAGGAGATGTCCAGGCCGAGCCCGGTGCCCTGGCCCACCGGCTTGGTGGTGAAGAAGGGGTCGAAGATGCGGTTGCGGATCTCCGGCGGCACACCGGGGCCCGTGTCGCAGAACTCGACGAGCAACCGGTCGTGGTCGAGCGCGGTGCGCACGGTCAGCGTGCCGTCACCGCCCGCCTCCTCGATGGCGGACACCGCATTGTCGATGATGTTCGTCCACACCTGATTGAGCTCGCCGGGGTAGCCGGGAATGCTCGGCAGGGTGCGGTCGTACTCCTTGACGACGGTGATCTGCGGGCCGATCTTTCCGGAGAGCATCAGCAGGGTGCTGTCGAGGAGTTCGTGGACGTCGACGATCTGATACGGCGCCCGGTCCAGCTGGGAGTACTGCCGGGCCGCGTTGACCAAGGTGGACACCCGGGTCGTGGAGTCCTCGATCTCGTTCATGAGCAGCTCGGTCTCGACCGTGTAGTTGAGCCACCGGATCGCGGTTTCGAGGGTCCCCTCGTCGACGGCCGCCGCGACCTGGTCGAGCCAGTCGATGTCGAGGCCTGCCTGGACGAACGTGGGTGCGAGCTGCCAGCCGCCCTGGATGTCGTGGTCGTCGAGCCAGTCGCCCATCGCGTCCTCACGGTCGGCCGCCTCCAGCGGGCTGACCGGCGGGGCCTTGGCGACCTGTTCCGCGGTCCGCTCCTGGATGTCGACCAGGGTGAGCAGCGTCTCCGGCTCGTACCGGCGGGCGGCGATCATGCCCAGCTTGTGCCGCATCCCGGCGACCCGCTCGCGCAGTGCCGCCGTCGCGCTCACGGCAGCGGCGGCCGGGTTGTTGAGCTCATGGGTGAGACCCGCGGACAGGGAACCGAGCGCCAGCAGCCGCTCACGCTGGTTGATGATCTGCTGCGTGTTCTGGCTGCCGAAGAACAGCCCTTCCAACAGATGCACCGCCATCGGGAACCAGTCCCGCATGACCGAGGAGAAGGTCTCGGCGGGCAGGACGAAGAACCGTGAGGGTTCGGTGACCCGCATCGATCCGGTGTACTGGGCCCCCCGAGCCCGCTCACCGAGGTACGCCTGGAAGGCGCCCGCGTACACCCCTCGCTGCGACGTCCGGGAGAGCTCCACGTCGTCGGAGGCGACACGGCGGGACATCACCACCGTGCCGTTCAGCAGGACGAAGAAGCACGTGGCGGGCTCGCCCTCGGTGTAGACCGGGCCGGGTTCGTACAGCTCCACCCGGCCTTCCCGGCACAGTCGCGCCAACTGGTCGTCGGTCAGCTTCTCGAACAGGAAGAGTGTTCTCAGCTCCCCCTTGTCGCATGTCATCGTCCGGCCGCTCATACACCGTTCCGCGTGCTGTGGGTTCATGACTGCTCCAGATACCGGTGGACGAGCATCACGGCCATGGCTCCCTCACCGACCGCGGAGGCGACCCGCTTGGCGGACTCGGCACGTGCGTCGCCGGCGACGAACACGCCGGGGACGTTGGTCTCCAGGTGGTACGGGGGCCGCTCCAGCTCCCAGTCACGCGGTGGCTGCCCGTCGCAGGTCATGTCGGGTCCGGTCAGGATGAACCCGTGCTCGTCCCGCAGTACGGTTCCCTCCAGCCAGTCCGTCAGCGGGGCTGCCCCGATGAAAACGAACAGCCACTGCGCGTCGACGAGTTCGGTGTGCCCGGTGTCCATGTCGCGCAGGGTCAGCTGCTCGAGGTGGTCGGTGCCGTGCGCCGCCTCCACCACGGTACGGGTGCGTACCGAGATGTTGGGGGCCTCGGCGATCTGCTGGATCAGATAGTGCGACATCGACGCCGACAGCGACTCGCCCCGGACGAGCACGGTGACCGACTTGGCGCCGCGGGCGAGGTACATCGCCGCCTGCCCGGCGGAGTTGGCGCCGCCGACGATGTACACGTCCTGGCCCGAACAGGCGGGCGCCTCGGTCAGCGCCGAACCGTAGAAGACACCGCACCCCGTCAGTTCCTTGAGGCCCGGGGCATCCAGCTGCCGGTAGGTCACACCGGTCGCCAGGATCACGCTGTGGGCCGAGATCGCGGGCAAGTCCGAGAACCGCACGATGCGTGCGGCCCCGTTGACCTCCAGGGAGCTCACCTCCCGCGCGGTGAGGATTTCGGCGCCGAACTTCTTCGCCTGGCGGCGGGCCCGGTCGGTCAGCTGTGCGCCCGACACGCCGTCGGGGAAGCCGAGGTAGTTCTCGATGCGGGAACTCTGTCCTGCCTGTCCACCGGTCGCGGACCGCTCCACGAGCAGCGTCCTGAGGCCCTCCGACGCCCCGTACAGGGCGGCCCCGAGGCCGGCGGGTCCGCCGCCGATGACGATGAGGTCGTAGAACTCCGCGGTGGGAGTCGTCGCCAGCCCCACGTGGGACGCGAGTTCCGGCTCCTCCGGTTCGAGCAGGGGTGTTCCGTCCGGCGTGACGACGAGCGGCAGTCGTTCACCGGTCTGCCTGGCCGCGGCCAGCAGCCGCTGTCCCTCCGGAGTGTCGACCGAGTACCAGCGGTAGGGGACCTGGTTGCGGGCGAGGAACTCGCGCACCTCCGACGACCGCGCCGACCAGCGGTGCCCCACCACCTTCGTGCTCGGCACCGGCCGGTAGTCCGAGGTCCGCCACGCCTCCAGGAGATCATCCAGGACGGGGTAGAGCTTCTCCTCGGGCGGATCCCACGGCTTGAGCAGGTAGTGGTCGAGGTCGATGACGTTGATCGCGTCAATGGCCGCGCTGGTGTCCGCGTACGCGGTCAGCAGCACCCGGCGTGCCCCGGGATAGACGTCCAGGGCCTGTTCCAGGAACTCGATGCCGTTCATCTCGGGCATCCGGTAGTCGGCCATGATCACGGCCACGAGGTCGCCGCGCAGCTTCAGCTCCCGCAGCGCCTCCATAGCGCTGTCGCCGGACTCGGCGCGCACGATCCGGTACGACTCGCCGTACCGGCGCCGCAGGTCGCGAGCCACGGCACGCGACACCCCGGGGTCGTCGTCCACAGTCAGGATGACCGTCCGTGCAGCTGCGCTGGCAGCCTGTGCCATATAGTCTCCCACTCCGATCTCATCGGTATTTCGCCCATCGTATGTTCGATCGTCCGGTTTTGCTGCGGAACCCGGGAGCGTCCGGATCGGTAGCGTGTGATGGGTCGGATCATGAACAGGGAGGCAGCCGTATGACCCGCCCCATCACCGTGGGAGTGGACGGATCACCGGAGAGCGCCGCCGCCGCGGCCTGGGCGGGCCGCGAGGCGGTACGCCGGGGCCGGCCACTGCGCATCGTGCACGCCTGGCAGTGGGAGCCGTACGAGATCGCCCCGGCCGCGGACCGGGGCACCCAGGCGGGGTGGGCCCGGGAAACCGCCGAGAAGGCCCGGCGCACGCTCATCGAGCGGCACCCGGAGCTGACCGTGACCGCCGAGGCCCTGGAGGGTCCGTTCGTCGCGACCCTGGTGGCCGAGGCTGCCGCGGCGGAGCTTCTGGTTCTGGGTTCGCGGGGCCACGGCGCAGTCGTGGGCTTCCTGCTCGGCTCCGTGGGACGGCAGGTGATCGCCGAGTCCGCCCGGCCCGTCGTGCTGGTCAGGTCGGACGACCGGGCCGCTGCCGAGGCGGCGGGCCGCGAGATCGTCGTCGGCCAGCACGGGGAGCCGGACGACAGTGCTCCCGCGCTGGGCTTCGCGTTCGCCACGGCCGCGGCCCGGGGAGCCGCCGTACGCGTCGTGCGGGCCTGGAGCCTGCCGCCCGTGTTCGCCTACAGCCCCGGCTCGCTGAAGCTCCTCGACGAGGCCGGCGGCCTGGAGCCGTACGAGCGGAAGGGGCTCGACGAGGCGCTGCGGCCCTGGCGGGAACGCTTTCCGGACGTGCCGGTGACCGAGCACGTGGAGATGGGCAGCGCGGGTCAGGTGCTGCTCTCCGCGGCCGCTCGTGCGCAGCTCGTGGTGGTGGGACGCCACTCCTCCCGGGCGGTGGGGCCGCGCATCGGCTCGGTGGCGCATGCGCTGCTGCACCATGCCCCCTGCCCGGTGGCGGTGATCCCGCCGGCCTGAGCGGGAGGTCATCGGCACTTCAGGGCCGATCCCGGGCCCGCCCGCCCTGCCACGGCTCCGAGAACCGGCCTGCGCCCGAGTGGCGCCGGGGCGGCGCGCACCGGTCCCGCCGTCCCGGCGGTGGACCTACGATGCGCCCTGCGTGGGCCGCAGGGTGCGGTCCAGCAGAGCCAGCAGCTCCCTCCAGTGGTGTTCCGCCGCCTCGGCGTTGTAGCTCGAGGTGTCGGCCTGGGTGTAGCCGTGGTGGGCGCCGGGGTAGACCTCGCTGCGGTGGCGGACGCCCGCCTCCGTGAGTGCCTTGTCCAGCCGTTCGATCTGCTCCGGCGGCAGCGAGGAGTCCTGGTCGGCGTGCCCGAAGTACACCTCTGCGGTGATGCGGTCGGCCACCAGATGGGGGCTGTCGGGGGCGTCGGCCGCCAGCTGTCCGCCGTGGAATCCGGCCACGGCGGCGACGCGTTCCGGACACGCGCCGGCGGTCCGCAGGGCCAGCCGGGCGCCCATGCAGTAGCCCGTGACACCGATCGGACCGTCGGCGGCCTGGGGGCAGTCGGCGAGCCAGCGCAGATAGGCGTCCGCGTCACGCTCGACCAGATCGGGCGTCAGGGACCGCAGGAGCGGCACGATCTGCTGGAAGATCTCGGGGCGTTCGGACGTGTCGATGAAGTCGGGCAGCTCGACCAGGGGCGCCCTGCCGTGACGGTAGAAGACGTTGGGTACGAGGACGGTGTAGCCGTTCTCGGCGAGCCGGTCGGCCATCTGCCTCAGGCGCGGGCGCAGGCCGAAGGCGTCCATGTAGAGCAGAACCGCGGGGTGGGGGCTGCCGTCGTCCGGGTAGGTCAGGTAGGCGTCGGCAGTGCCGTCCTTGGTGGGGAGGTCCACGGACGTCCCACGGGTGGAGGTCATGTGCTGTTCTCCTGACTTTCGACATCCGGCCGATGTGCGGTCCGGCCGGGCCTTCGTGCGCCATCATCGCAACGCCACCGGCGGTCCCGCGCGTGGGGAACATCGGTGCGGCGGAACGGCACCCGGAACGGCGCCGACGCGCGTTCACGCGGAGGGCGATGCCCCGGCGTCCTCGGCCCGGCCATCGGACAGCGTCTCGCGGACCCCGGACAGGATGTTCGCGACGTAGTCCTCGACGGCGGTGTCCGGACCGATGTCGTGCTGGGCGCGTGGCCGGCCGCGGCAGCGGGTGAGGGAGGGCCGGCTCGACGAGGAGATGCCCCGACGGGCTACGCGTGGCGGGTGCCGGGCGACTCGTCACGGCGCGTCGCCAGCAGGAGCGCGATGTCGTCCGGGCGGTCGGTGGCGTGCCGGGCGCGTTCCATGAGCCGGTCCCCGATGTCCGACAGGGACGGTCCGTGCCCGTGGACCGTGCTCTCGCCGGCGAGCGCCCTGCGCAGCGCCTCGACCCCCTCGTCGATGTCGCGCCCCGGCTGCTCGACGAGCCCGTCGGTGTACAGCGCCAGCACGGCCCCGGGCTCCAGCCGCAGGTGTGTCACCGGGTAACGGGCCTCCGGATCCACCCCGAGCACCAGTCCGCCGGGCAGGTCGAGGACCTCCGCGCGGCCGTCCGGGTGGCGCAGCAGGGGCTGAGTGTGCCCGGCCCGCACGGCCCGCGCATACCCGGTGTCCGGGTCCAGGCGGATGTAGCAACAGCTCGCGAACTGGTCGGGATCGAGATCGATGAGCAGCCGGTTGGTGCCGCCCATCACCTGGTGCGGGGCGTAGTCGCGGAGCGCGAACGCTCGTACGGCACTGCGTAGTTGGCCCATCGTGGCGGCTGCCTGCACGCCATGTCCCTGTACGTCGCCGATGACCAGGGCCAGCCCGTCGCCCGCCTCGACGACGTCGTACCAGTCGCCGCCGACGTCCATGCCCTGCGTGCCGGGCAGATAGCAGACTTCCGTCTCCACCTGCGGGTGCTCGGACAGTCGGTGCGGAAGCAGGGCTTCCTGCAGACCGCGGGCCAGGGCGGCCTCGGAGTCGTAGAGCCGGGCACGCTCCAGGGCCTGGGCGATCAGTCCGGCCAGTGCCGTGAGCACCGTGCGCACCTCGGTGCTGAAGGTGCGCGGCCGCTCGAAGCCGAGGACACAGGAGCCGACCGGCCGCCCGGAGGCGATCAGTGGCAGGAACGCCCGTGAGCCGACCGGGGTGTCCAGCGGCATGTCCGGGTAGGCGGACTCCAGTTGCTGCATCGACTCGAAGAACAGGGGACGACCGGTGGTGAGTGTCTCCGTGCCCGGCAGCTTGGCGTCGAGCCCCACCCCGTCGAACTGCGAGAGGAACCCGGGCGGGAAGCCGGTCTCCCATGCCAGGTACAGATGCCGCTCCTGCAACAGGTAGATGGCCAGCCTGCGCCCGCCGAAGGCGGGCAGCAGCTCCCGCATCACCACCTCGGAGACCTGGCGCGCGGTCACGGCCTCGGACAGGGCGATCGCGAGGATGATGGGGCGGTACGCCGGCGTGGGCGCGTCCCAGGCCGTCAGCGCTCCCGCCGTCGTCACCGCCGACTCCCCGATCGAGGGCGCCTCCTCGGTGTGTCCGAGAGGCACGATCCGGCAGGTCAGGACGTCCGCGCCGGGATAGACCGAAAGGGTGAGCCAGTCCCCGTCGATCTCGTCGGTGGCGCCCGCCGTGGGGTGTCGCACCTGGAAGTGCACCGGTTCGGGTGCGATCAGGGCCGCCCGTAGATGGTCCTCGTACGCAGGGCGGTCCAGCCAGGGGACGGCGTCCCACAGCGCCCGGCCGACGAGCTCCGCCTGCGGTCGGCCCAGCAGATCGGCGGCGCGCGGATTGGCGTAGGTGATCAGTCCCAGACGGTCGAAGGCGAAGACACCGTCGGGGAGGAGGTCCCCGGCTTCCTGCGCCGCCGGTCCCGTCCCCGGGTCGATCACGAGGCCGCCGACGCGGTACTCCCGCCGCGCCGATCCCTCGGTCCAGAACTCCAGCATCAGATGACCGCCGTTCTCGGCCCGTACGCCGAGCGGACGCGACGGCGGGGAGCCGGAGGCGGTCTCCCGCAGCGCGCAGAGCACGAGGTGCGCGTCGTCGGGGGAGATGGCCGCGGCGAGGGCCTCCGGCGAGCGGGCGATGTCGTCCTTGGCACCGCCGGTCATGTCCCAGAAGGTGGCGTCGGCGGTGACCGTGGAGTCGGCGGGGTCCCAGACGAAGTGCCCGATGAAGCCCTGGGGCGGCGCATGGGCAGGTGGCCGCACGCCCAGTGGCTCCGCGTCCCAGTGCACCGGGACTCCGTCGTCCAGGGCGCCGAGGGCGTCGCCCAGACGATCCGCTATCGCCGTGACCCGGTCCCGGTGGGGCAGTGCCGTGGAGGAGTCCGGGGCCGGGGACCACAGCACCGTCAGGACGCCGTACACCGTCGTACCGCCCACCACGGGCACATATACCGAGGCGAAACGGAACGGCAGCTCGGCCGCCAGCTGCGGATAGCGCCGCATCGTGTCCGTGGCGTCGGTGAGCACGACGGGCTTGCGGAGCCGATAGGCGTCCGCGACGGGGAGCTGGCGGTCCATGTGCAGTCGCGCCCACGGTCGGAACAGCGGGCCCGGCAGCCCGGCGAGTACCGCCAGGCGCAGTACGGCGGGCGTGCTGGAGCGCAGGTAGACGCCGCCCGCGAAGCCGCCGACGGCACGGATCGCGTCCGTCACGGCGCCGGTCAGCACAGCGGTCGGCGTCCCGGGTGCGCTGTCCACGCGCTCGGCGCTCCCTCGCATCGATCTGCCTTCGTCCCGGGCCGTCGGGTGGGTTCACAGCAAGAATGCGCCGCACTGCCCCGCACGCGCATCCGGACGGCGCTGCAAGGGGTGTCGTGGCCGTCGCACCGGGCGACTCCGGCGACGCGGAGACCGGGCCGGGTGTCGCGGCGGCCCGGGGCTCACCGCGGCGCAGGATGGGCGGGACGGATGTGCGTGGAGTCCACGGCCGGTGACGGCCGAGGCCCGCGGCCACAGCTGGGCAGTCTGCTCGGCGACCCCGGCCGACGTGGACGCCGGCGTGCGGGACCACGGCGCCGGGGTTCGCCGTTCGCAGTTGGTGCCGACCCTCACCCGGCCGCTGCGGAAGGAGTGATCGCCGGCCTCACGAGCCGTCGCACATCCGATCGCGGGACGGGTGACGCCCGCTCACCTCGTCCGCCGGAACACGTCGTCGGAGTCGTCCCACTGCGGAAGCTCCTCCGACCTCTGCTCCCGTGGAACGCGCGACGCGGACTGGTACATCGCGTCGATCTCGACCGCGTAGCGGCGTGCGATGGCGTCCCGGCGCAGCTTCATCGACGGGGTCAGCAGCCCGTTGGCCACGTCGAAGGGCTCCGGCAGGACCCGGAAGACCCGGATGGACTCGGACCGCGACACCGTGGTGTTGGCGGCGGCCACGGCACGTGCGACCTCCTGACGCAGCGCGTTCGCCTCCCGCGCCTCCCGCCCCGGAGCGTCCCCCGGCGTGAACAGGGCGCCACGCCAGTGCGCCACGAACTCCGGGTCCAGTGTGATCAGGGCGCCCACGCAGGGCCGGTTGTCGCCCACGACCACCGACTGGTGGACGAGCGGATGCATCCGCAGGCGCTCCTCCAGGGCCGCCGGGGCGACACTCTTGCCCCCGCTTGTGACGATGATGTCCTTCTTGCGGCCCGTGATGGACAGATATCCCTCCGGGTCGAGGTGCCCGAGGTCGCCCGTGACCAGCCAGCCGTCCTGCAGTGCCGCGTGTGTGCCGGGATCGTCGTTCACGTACCCCTGGAAGACGGAGGGGCCGCGCACCAGGATCTCCCCGTCGGGGGCCACCCGCACCTCGACGCCCGGCATCGGGTGCCCCACGGTGCCGGACTTCTCCCGTCCGAGCGGCTGAGCGGTGATGCCTCCGCCCGTCTCGGTCAGTCCGTATCCGTCGTGCACGTAGATCCCGATCCCCTCGTAGAACAGGGCGAGTTCACGGCTGAGCGGCGATCCGCCGGACACGGCGCCGCACACCCGCCCGCCGAGGGCTGCGCGTATCTTCCGGTACACCGCCTTGTCGTAGAGGGCGTGCTGGAGCTTCAGGTCGAAACCGGGTCCGGGCCCGGTGCCCAGCCGCTGCCGCTCCATCGCCAGGGCATAGTCCTGCGCCGTGCGCACCGCCCTCTCGAACCGGGCGCCCCGGCCGGCCTGCTGGGCGGCGCGCAGGACGTTCTTGTAGAGCTTCTCGAAGACGAACGGGACCGCGCACAGGTACGTGGGGCGGAAGGTCAGCAAGGAGGCGGCGAGGACGTCCGCGCGGAGGTCGGGTTCGTGGCCCATGAGCAAACCGCCCCGCAGGCACAGCACTTGAAGCATCAGCCCGTACACGTGGGAGAAGGGCAGGAAGACGACGGTGGCGGGCTGCTCACCGGGGGGTGCCCATGTGTGACCCCAGCCGGCCAGCAGTGTGTCACAGGTGCTGGCCAGATTGCGGTGGCTGAGCGCGCATCCGCGGGGGTGTCCGGACGTGCCCGAGGTGTAGACGATGACCGCGGTCGAGTCCGGCAGCACGATACGGCGCAGCGAGTCCACGGTCGTTGCCGGTACCGGGCGGCCGCGCTCCACGAGTGCCCTGAGCGCTCCGGTGTCCAACTGCCAGACATGGCGCAGTCGAGGCAGCGAGGCGCACACGGACCCCACCGTCATGACCCCCTGCTCGTCCTCGACGACCACCGCGACCGAGCCCGAGTCCCTG
The DNA here is from genome assembly GCF_036281785.1 of Streptomyces chiangmaiensis. NCBI lineage: Bacteria > Bacillati > Actinomycetota > Actinomycetes > Kitasatosporales > Streptomycetaceae > Streptomyces > Streptomyces chiangmaiensis. Next base: position 49,947 of record NZ_JAYWVC010000010.1, read on the forward strand.
AGGATCCACTCGACCTGTTCGTGCGAGGACGTCGGGTAGACCGGCACGACTTCGGCCCCGACCGCCCACAGCGCACAGCTGAGCACGGTCCACTCGTATCGGGTGCGGGCCATGATGGCCACCCGGTCGCCGGGACGGATGCCCGAGGCGACGAGTCCCTTGGCCAGATCGACCACTTCGTCCCGCAGTTCGATCGCCGTCACCGTCGTCCAAGTGCCGTCACCGCTGTCGGTGCGACGGGCGATCTGTGCCAGGAGGGGGTCCCGGCTCGCCGTGTCGAAGACGCTGTCGGCGAGCCCTCCGGTCATGGCGGGTCTTTCCGTCGAGCCCGGGGCGGCCGCCCGGATGTTCCCCAAGTCGCGCATGCGCCGCCCCCGAGCCTCTCTGCGACATCGCCGACGGATGCGGGATCGGCGGTGCTCGAATCTAGCCCAGGTTGGCGCCGGATGCCGCGGAATCCGACAAGGAACTCACAGGAAGCGGCAGCAGGAGGTTCCGCTCGGTAGCGGAGGTTTCCCCGGACGGAGCACCGGGCGATCCACGGCCCGGCCGCGCCGTCCGCGGACGTGTGCATCTCCGCGTCCACGACGGCATCGAAGCCCGGATCGGACCGTCGACGACTTCCTGTGACGGGTCACCAGCGTCCGGGTTCGGTGCCGGTGATCGGCGCCGAGGGTTTGCCGTCGGGTCCCACCGGCACGTCTCCCGCGAGCATCACGCGGTGCATGATCCGGGGCTGCCCGGGGGCGACCAGGTCGCCGGGAGCGAGGTGAATGGTGGCCCGGTTGTCCCAGAAGGCGACGCTGCCCGGCTCCCAGCGGAAGCGGACCGTGTACTCGGGACGCGTGGCCTGCTCCAGGAGCATCTGCAGGACGTGCGCGCTCTCGACACGTGAGAGGCCCGCGATCTGCTCGAGGTAGTAACCGTTGACGAACAGCACCCGTTCGCCCGTCTCCGGATGCACCCGCACGAGCGGGTGCTCGGTCGCCACCTGGTGGTCCAGGAGATGACGCAGGTAGGCGTCGTCGCCGGGCCGCGCCCGGTAGCCCACGCCCAGCCGGTGCTCGGCGCGCAGTCCGTCGACGAAGGCACGTACCGGCTCCGAGAGCCCCGCGTAGGCGGCCACCAGGTTGGACCACTGGGTGTCGCCACCGTACGGCGGCACGGTCTCGGCGCGCAGGATGGTCGCGGCGGGCGGATCGACGCGGGCGCCGTGGTCGCAGTGCCAGCCCCTCAGCAGCGAGTGCCGCCTGCGCCGCAGCCACTCGTCGTGGTCCATGCCGTAGCGCCCGCCGAGCTCCAGCCGGTCGGCCGTGGTCTCGACCTCGGGGAAGTCCGGCGGCGAGGCGCTCCCTCGCTCGGCCGGGACGACCGGTTCGCCGAACCGGCGCGCGAGCGCGATGTGTGCGGCATGGTCGAGTTCCTGGTCCCGGAAGAACACCACTTTCCAGCGCAGCACGGCGGACCGGATCGTGGCCACCGCCGTGCCGTCCAGATCGCCGTCCAGATGGACCCCCGTGATCTCTGCGCCGATGTGGCCCGCGACGGGCCTCACCTCGATCTCCGAACCGCTGGCCGTCGTCATTCGGGCTCCGTCCGTCGTTCGTGCGGACCTCTCGGGGCAAGCATCACCCGTCGGCTGCCCGCGCAAAAGATCGCCTGGGCGGCCACGGACGGCCGACGGACTCCCTCGCCCGGCTGCGAAACGCGTGATCGCCCGGGCCGCCACCGTCCGGTCGCCGGCCTGACGCCCCTGAGGGCTCCACGCCGTCACCCGGAGTTCAGCCGGCCGGCCGCCAGCCGAGTGCCGGTCCGAGCCGGGTGGCGATGTCCGTGAGGATCTGTACGTAGTCCCCGTGCTCGAAGGTGAACGGCAGGGCGAACGCCACCTCGTCGACCTCACGGAACGCGGCGTGCGCATACAGCCGTTCGGCGATCTGCCCGGAGGGTCCGACGAGGTCGGGTGCGAACATCAGTCGCGCGGGACCCTGCGGTACGGCCGTGCGCGGCATCCGTTCCGCCGCGTACGCCTCGTACTTGGCGCGCTGCTGGGACGACGCGCTGTCCGTGGGGATGACGACGAGCCCCTGCGAGACGCGGGCGCACTCGCCCTCGGGGTGATGGGCGCGGAACGCGCGGATGTGCGAGAGCTGCACCTCGGCGAAGTCCTCCGACTCCTCCGCCTTCACGACACTACTGGTCAGCAGGTTCATCCCGTGTTCGCCGGCCCACCGCGCCGAGCGCAGGCTCCCGCCGCCGTACCACAGGCGCTTGCCCAGCCCGGGGGAGTGCGGCTGGACCCGGTCGGAGAACACCTCGAAGCCCTCGGCGCCGCTGAAGTCGGTGGCCGGCTCACCGCGCACGAAGTCCAGCAGGCGCTGCACGCGCTCGTAGCCGAAGTCCTCCACGTCGGCGGTGTCGGGGTAGAGCGCCTGCTTCATGTGGTCGTAGTGCATCGGGGGGCCGACGCTGATCCCGGGGTTGAGCCGGCCGCCGGAGAGGATGTCGACGGTGGCCAGGTCCTCGGCGAGGCGCAGCGGGTTCTCCCAGGCCAGCGGGGTCACAGCGGTCCCGAGGTCGATCCGACGCGTGCGCTGGGTGGCGGCGGCGAGCACGGCGACCGGCGAGGAGATCCCGAACTGCAGGTGACGGTGGCGCACCCAGGCGCTGTCGAAGCCGAGCCGCTCGCCCAGCTCGATGATCTCCAGTGTCGACTCGTGCCCGCGGCGGGGATCAGCCTCGTCGAACAGGCCGATGGTGAGGAAACCCAGCTTCTGCAGTGGTTGCGAGGTCGGCGGCACAGGGCTCCTCCAAGTTCCGCGGCATGTCTGCCGTACGCCGGTGCTGTGTTCGATTCTCGCAGCTGATCGTTGCGGGGCGTGACGTGACCGCGGTGCCATGGGGGCCGCAGGGACGGACGTGAAGTGTGGTGGCCCAGGGAGGTTTCGGGAGCAGATACGGCTTCTGCCAGGCGGGTGGGCCGGACTCTGACCGGGCGGAAGTCGAGTAGATCCCGTCCCACGCCGGCGACGGTACGGAACGGGAATCACGGACACAGGGGGACCGTGGAGCCGCTCGGCCGGGCCGAGCCGGCCATGGGGTGCGGACGTCCGTACCGCGCCGGATCATGCGTCCCGTCGTCCGAGGGCCAGCCCGGCTCCGGCCAGTGCTGTCAGTGCGTACAGGCAGAACACCGCGAAGCCGGTCCAGGGGGCCAGCGTGTGGGGCATCTGGTGGATGTGGATCAGGCCCTGCCCGGCGGTGCTCGGCAGATAGGGGTTGATCAGGTCGAGCCACGACGACGGGAGCGCCTGGGCCAGCACGGGAAGCACCAGCAGGAGGCCGAAGAGGGTGGCGATCCCGCCCGCGGTGTTGCGGATCAGCGCGCCGAACGCCACTCCGATCAGGCCCACGACGGTCAGATACAGGCCGGCGCCGAGGACTGCGCGCAGCACGCCGGGCTCGTCCAGCGTCGTGCCCAGGTGGCGGCCGGAGAGCGCCGCCTGACCCGCCAGGAACGCCGCCAGCGAGGCGACCGTCATCAGCGCCCAGGCCACCGCCGCGTACACCAGGGCCTTGGCCCACAGCACCGGAAGGCGGCGGGGTACCGCGGACAGCGAGGACCGGATCATCCCCGTCGCGTACTCGCCGCTCACCACGAGGACGCCCAGTACTCCGACCGCCAGCTGGGCCAGGTAGAGGCCGCGCAGACTCACCAGTGTCGGATCGAAGGCGAGTCGTTCCTCCGGCGGCAGATGGTCCCAGCGGGCGGAGGTGAAATAGCTGAACAGACAGCCGAGTCCCACCATCGCGACGACCGCGGCGAGCAGGGTGAACAGCGTGGACCGCAACGACCGCAGTTTGATCCACTCGGAACGGATCACCCGCAGCTGGGTGACCTCGCCCCGCTCGGCGGCGGGGATCGCCGATGCCGTTGTCATGCCGCCAGTCCTTTCCCACCCGCTTCGACGAGCCGGGCAGCCGGTGCCTGGAACTCCACGGCGTCCCTGGTCAGCTCCATGAACGCCTCCTCGAGCGACGCCTGCTGCGGTGTCAGCTCGGCCAGCACGACCCCGTGTTCGGCCGCGATCCGGCCGATCCGATCACTGCTCAGCCCGGTCACGTGCAGCACGCCCGCCTCCAGCGCGGTGACCGCCACATCCGGCCCGGCCAGCAGCGAGCACAGCCTGTCCGCCTCGTCGGTGCGCACGCGCACCACGTCTCCGGCGGCTTGCGCGACGAACTCCGCCACCGAGGTGTCCGCGATCAGCCGTCCTCGCCCGATCACGATCAGGTGCTCGGCCGTCAGCGCCATCTCCGACATCAGATGCGAGGAGACCAGGACCGTGCGTCCCTCGGCCGCGAGTCCCTTGAGCAGGTTCCGGATCCACAGGATTCCCTCCGGGTCCAGGCCGTTGCCGGGCTCGTCGAGGATCACCGTCGCCGGGTCGCCCAGCAGCGCGCCGGCGATGCCCAGCCGCTGGCCCATGCCCAGGGAGAAGCCGCCGGCCCGTTTCCTCGCCACCGAGCCGAGTCCGACCAGGTCGATCACCTCGTTCACCCGGCGCTTGGAGATCCCGGTCGTCGCGGCGAGTGCCAGCAGGTGGTGGTACGCACTGCGCCCGGTGTGGACGGAGCGCGCCTCGAGCATCGCGCCCACCTCGTGCAGCGGCGCCCGGTGCTCGGCGTAGGACCTGCCGTTGACTGCGGCCCGGCCCGCGGTGGGCGCGTCCAGGCCGAGGAGCATCCGCATAGTGGTCGACTTGCCGGCCCCGTTCGGCCCGAGGAAACCGGTGACGACGCCGGGACGTACGGTGAAGCTCAGATCGTCGACGGCGGTGCGCTCGCCGTAGCGCTTGGTGAGGGAATGGGCCTCGATCATGCACTCCACCCTCGTACGCCGACGCCCGGCTGTCGCGCGGGACTGCTCCGGCCGGAGGGCCCGGCGACGGGGACTCCGAGCGTCCCAGCCGACCCCGCTGCCCAGCGCCTCGAACGCCCAGCGGTTGGTCATGGGCCGTCAGCCGGCTCCGCCACAGCAGGGCGCTGCCCCGGCGGGTCGGCAGCAGCCACTGACGCACGGCGCCGGAGCGTGGCCACGTGGTCGTCGGGGCCCGGCCGCGATGGTGGGGACAGCCGGCGCCTCCGTCGCCCGGGCCGGGGAGCCGTCGGCCACGGACTCGTACGCCTCCACCGTGCCGACCCCGAACGCCTCGCACAGAGCGCCGGGTTCACCGGTGAAGGCGAGCCGCCCGGTGGGGAAGAGGAAGGCGACCCGGTCGCAGCAGGGCAGGTCGGCGAGGACGTGCACGGTGAGCCCAACGCCTGAAGGTGCGCGTCGGCGCCCGTGACCCACGGGCGCCGACCGTCGATGTGCCGGGCGCCCGCACGGAACGGCATCCGGCGATCCCCAACTGCTGGTCTGTACCAAAGTCTTGACAGTCCCTTACTTCACTTCTTAAATCGCGATCTGAAGAAACTGCTTTCTCACCCCCCACACAGAGAAGGAGTGTCATGGGCTCCCCGACCGCCGCTCGCGCCGCCTTGGCCGTGTCCCTGCTGGCTCTGTCCGCCACCGCTCTGTCCGCGTCCCCCGCTGCCGCCGCGACCGGAACCATCACCGGCCTCGCGGGCAAGTGCCTCGACGTCGCCGGGGCCAACTCCGCCAACGGCACCCGCGTCCAGCTCTACGACTGCAACGGCACCGCGGCTCAGCAGTGGACCGTCGGCACCGACGGCACCATTCGCGCGCTGGGCAAGTGTCTTGACGTCACCGGCAATTCGATTGCCAACGGCGCCCGTGTCCAGCTGTGGTCGTGCACCGGCGGGGCGAACCAGAAGTGGACCGTCACCTCCGCACACGACATCGTCAACCCCCAGGCCGACAAGTGCCTCGACGTCACGGACCACAACTCGGCCAACGGCACCCCGACCCAGATCTGGAGCTGCACGGGCGCAGCCAACCAGAAGTGGACGGCGCCCACGGGCGGCGGCACCACCCCCGCCGCGCCGATGGCCGTGGCCCCGTACCTCTACAACGGCTGGGGAGACCCGCCGAGCCCCACCACCATCACCAACGCGACGGGCGTGAAGTGGTTCACGCTGGCCTTCGTCCTCAGCAATGGCTACTGCAACCCCCAGTGGGACGGCGGCCGCCCGCTCACCGGAGGCGTCGACCAGCAGACGATCAACACGGTCCGGGCCAACGGCGGTGATGTGATCCCGTCTTTCGGCGGCTACAGCGGCAACAAACTGGAGAGCTCGTGCTCCAGCCCGGGCGAGCTCGCGGCCGCGTACCAGAAGGTCATCAACGCTTACGGCCTGAAGGCGATCGACATCGACCTCGAGGCCGACGCGTACAGCAACCCGACCGTTCAGCAGCGTACGGTCGACGCCCTGAAGACCGTGAAGGCGAACAACCCCGGCCTGAAGGTGTACGTCACCATCGGCACCGGGCAGAGCGGCCCCGACACCAGCCTGATCAACCGGGCCGCGGGCTCGGGTCTCACGGTCGACAGCTGGACCATCATGCCGTTCGACTTCGGCGGAGCCGGACAGAACATGGGCACGCTCACCCTCCGGGCCGCGGAAGGCCTCAAGACGGCGCTCAAGAACGCGTACGGCTACAGCGACGACCAGGCCTACCGCGACATGGGCATCTCCTCGATGAACGGCATCACCGACCAGAACGAGACCGTCACCGTCGGCGACTTCCGCACCATCCTCGGCTACGCCCAGCAGCACCACCTCGCGCGGCTCACCTTCTGGTCCGCCAACCGCGACCGCCCCTGCACCGGCGGCCCGGCGGACAGCTGCTCCGGAGTGAGCCAGCAGGCCTGGGACTACACGCGCGTCTTCGCCTCCTACACCGGTTGACCGAACCCTCCCCGCCCCCCACAACGGCCGACGAACGCTCGGCCCAGGAGGAACCGTGTTCCCATCCCTGTCCCACCACGGAGCGGGCCGCCCCCGGCGCGCCCGCCACCGTGCGGTCGCCGTGCTGGCACTGGTCACGGCCGCATCGGCGCTCACCGTCGCCTCCGGGGGAGCAGCCCCCCGAGCCGCCGCGGTCGCGGCGGCCCTGCCCACGAGCTGGGCGACGGTCGTCAACAGCGGCAGCGGCAAGTGCCTGGACGCCCGTGCCGCCGGCACCGCCAACGGCACCGTGGTCCAGCAGTACGCCTGCAACAGCACCACGGCTCAGCAGTGGAGTTTCACCTCCACCAGTGACGGCTACGTCCGCATCAACAACCGCAACGACCCGGCCAAGGTCGTGGACGTGACCGACGTGTCCACCGCCGACGGCGCCCCGCTCCAGCTCTGGGCCTATGGCGGCGGCGGCAACCAGCAGTGGCTGCCGGTCGACGAGGGCGGCGGAGCCTACCACTTCGTGAACCGGCACAGCGGCAAGTGCCTCGACGTCCCCGGAGCTTCGACCGCGGACAGCGTGCAGCTGACCCAGTACACCTGCAACGGCACCGCCGCTCAGCGCTTCCGGGTGTCATCCGTGTCCACCTCTCCCGGCGATGTGGACCTCGGCCCGAACGTGGTCGTCTTCGACCCGTCCATGTCGTCGTCGACGATCCAGAGCAGGCTGAACTCCATCTTCCGGCAACAGGAGACGAATCAGTTCGGCTCCCAGCGCTACGCCGTGCTGTTCAAGCCCGGCACCTACAGCAACGACGTCAACGTGGGCTTCTACACCCAGGTTCTGGGACTCGGCCTGTCACCCGACGCGGTGACGATCAACGGCGCGGTGCACGCCGAGGCCGACTGGTTCCAGGGCAACGCGACGCAGAACTTCTGGCGCGGCGCCGAGAACCTCTCGGTCAACCCGGCAGGTGGCACGGACCGCTGGGCGGTGTCCCAGGCCGCGTCGTACCGGCGGATGCATCTGCGCGGCAACCTCGCGCTGGACGACGGAGGCTGGTCGAGCGGCGGCTACCTGGCGGACAGCAAGATCGACGGGCAGGTGCGCTCCGGCAGCCAGCAGCAGTGGCTGACCCGCAACTCCCAGCTCGGCGGCTGGACGGGCGCCAACTGGAACATGGTCTTCGTCGGCAGCCAGGGCGTACCGGCCACCAGCTTCCCGAATCCCCCGTACACGACGGTCGATCGCAGTCCGGTCACACGTGAGAAGCCGTTCCTGTACGTCGACAGCGCCGGTGCCTACCGGGTGTTCGTGCCGTCGGTGCGCACGAACTCGACCGCGACGAACTGGGCCTCCGGAAACCCCGCTGGCACCTCGCTGCCGCTCGACCAGTTCTTCGTCGTCAAACCCGGCGCGACGGCCGCTCAGATGAACGCGGCCCTGGCCGCCGGGAAGAACCTCCTGGTCACCCCCGGCGTCTACCACCTGGACCAGACCCTGAAGGTGACCCGCCCCGACACCGTCGTTCTCGGTCTCGGCCTGGCCACTTTCGTCCCGGACAACGGGGTCAGCGCGATGACCGTCGCGGACGTGGACGGGGTCAAGGTCGCGGGTCTGCTGTTCGACGCGGGGACCACCAATTCGCCGACGCTGATGGAGGTCGGACCGGCCGGCTCCGCGACGTCACACGCCACCGACCCGACGTCCCTGCACGACGTGTACTTCCGCGTCGGCGGCGCGGGCGCCGGCAAGGCGACCACGAGCCTCGTGGTCAACAGCCGCAACGTGATCGGCGACCACATGTGGATCTGGCGCGCCGACCACGGCAGCGGGGTCGGCTGGACGACGAACACGGCGGACACCGGCCTGGTGGTCAACGGCGACGACGTGACGATGTACGGCCTGTTCGTGGAGCACTTCCAGAAGTACCAGACGATCTGGAACGGCAACGGCGGGCGGACGTACTTCTTCCAGAACGAGATGCCGTACGACCCGCCGAGTCAGTCCGCCTGGATGAACGGCTCCACCCAGGGCTACGCGGCCTACAAGGTGGCCAACTCGGTGACCAGCCACCAGGCGTACGGCCTCGGCAGTTACTGCTACTTCAACGTCAATCCGGGTGTCACCGCCGAGCACGCCTTCGAGGTGCCGAACACGGCGGGCGTACAGTTCCGCGGCATGGTGACGGTCTCCCTGGGCGGCACCGGAACGATCCGGCACGTCGTCAACGACCGTGGCGGACCGTCGAATTCCTCGACCAACGTGGCGAACCTGGTCAGCTATCCCTGACCCGCCCGGGGGAGAACCGCCGGCCAGAGGCTCCTGGCCGGCGGACCCGCCGCCCGGCCGCGGCATCATCCGCCGCGGCCGGGCGGCGTCGGTGTTCACGCACCGCTCGCCCGGAGCATGTCCTCACGCTCGACGATCTTCACTCGCTCACGGTCCTGCGGTTCGCCGAGCGCCTTCTCCGCGGCGTCGAGCCGGTACCAGCCCTCCCAGGTGGTGAAGCGGACGTTCCGCTCGGTGAGGTACGCGTCCACCGACGCGGGCTCCGGGGAGGCAGGCGTGTGCAGGCGCCCGTTCGCATGGTCGTCCAGCAGGTTGGCCACCGTCTCGTTGGCGTCGCCCTTGGTGTGGCCGATCAGCCCCACGGGACCGCGGCGGATCCACCCGGTCACATACGTGGACTGCAGGTGGCTGCCGCTCTCCTCGATGACCCGACCGCCCTCGTCGGGCACCGTTCCCGAGTCGATGTCCCAGGGCAGCTTGGCGACGGGGTCGGACAGATAGCCCACGGCGCGGTAGACCGCGGTGACGTCCCAGTCCTGGAACTGCCCCGTGCCCTTGACGTTTCCGGTGCCGTCGAGGGCGGTGCGCTCGGTGCGCAGACCGACGACTCTGCCGTCCTCGCCGAGGATCTCGGTGGGCGATTCGAAGAAGTGCAGGAACAACCTGTGCGGCCGGTCGCCGACGTCCCGGATGGCCCAGTTCTCCAGTGTCTTGGCCACCATGTCGGCCTGCTTGTTCCCACGCCGGGTCGCGATCGACCCCTCGTCGTAGTCGATGTCCTCGGGGTCGACGATGACCTCGATGGCGGGGGAGTGGTCCAGCTCCCGCAGCTCCATCGGGCTGAACTTGGCCTGCACCGGGCCACGGCGGCCGAAGACGTGGATCTCCAGCGCCTTGTTGGCCTTGAGGCCGTCGTGGACGTTCGGCGGGATCTCGGTGGGCAGCAGCTCGTCGGCCGTCTTGGCCAGGATGCGGGCCACGTCGAGCGCGACGTTGCCGACGCCGAGGACGGCGACCTTCCCGGCCGTCAGCGGCCAGGTGCGCGGCACGTCCGGGTGCCCGTCGTACCAGGAGACGAAGTCGGCCGCACCGTAGGAGCCGTCGAGGTCGATGCCGGGTATGTCGAGGGCCCGGTCGGCCATGGCGCCCGTGGAGAAGATCACGGCGTCGTAGAAGGTGCGCAGGTCGTCCAGGCTGATGTCGGCCGGGTAGTCGACATTGCCGAACAGACGGATCTGCGGCTTGTCGAGCACCTGGTGCAGGGCCGTGATGATGCCCTTGATCCGCGGATGGTCCGGAGCGACGCCGTAACGAATGAGCCCGAACGGGGCCGGCATACGCTCGAAGATGTCGATGGACACGCCGGGGTCGGTGGCCACCTCGGACTTCAGCAGTGCGTCGGCGGCGTAGATTCCGGCCGGGCCGGCTCCGACAACGGCTACCCGCAGGGGGCGGGGCATGATCAGGTTCCCTTCGAGCGAGGACAGACGGCTCGATCGGAAACCCTAAACTAAGGCAAACCTTACTTGGTACGCGGGTCCGTCCTATGACCTCATCAGGCTACTTTATGCCCGTCGGCTCCACTGCCGGCTCCGGGGCGAGCAGCAGCATCGTGACGTCGTCGCGAATGGTGCCGCAGTAGTGGACGAGATCCGCCCACACCCGCTCCGTCGTCGTGCCGGGGTCGTCGTTGTCGACGAGTCCGGGAAGCCGGTCGATCAGAGGATAGAAGACGCCGTCGGAGTTCCTGCCCTCCCAGATGCCGTCCGAGGCCAGGAACAGCCTGTCGCCTCCCTGGAGCGGCAGGGTCACCTCGTCGTACGCACCTTGCGGACGCAGGCCGAGCCCGAGGGGCGTACCGGGTGTGATCCGGACTTCCGTGGCCTTCCCGTCCTGGAGCAGCACGGGTGGCGGATTGCCGCAGATGACGATCCGGACCGTGCGGGCGTCGGGAGAGAACTCGAGCAACGCCGCGGTCGCGAACAGTTCGGGACGCTGCGCCTTCGAGGAGTCCACGAGGAGCCTACGGTCCAGACGGGCGGCGACCGACGGCAGGTCCGGCTGGTCGAGCACGGCCTCCCGGAAGGCGCCGAGCAGGGAGGCGACCGTCGCCACAGCGGACAGGCCGTGGCCCTGTACGTCGCCCATGACCGCCCGTGTCCCATGGGGGCTTTCGCGCACGTCGAAGAAGTCGCCGCCGACGAGCGTCCCGCGCTGCGCGGCCCGGTACAGGCCGGTGCAGCGGACCCGGCCGACCTTCTCGGGCAGCGGGGGGACGACGGCGTTCTGGGTCGCTTCGGCGACAGTGCGTTCGAGGTCGAGCTGGGCGTCGCGGTGGCTGCGTACATACGACACGAACACGCTCAGCAGCGCGACGAAGGCGATGGTCAGCAGGTCGGTGTTGCCGGGATGGTCCAGATGGAAGACCCGGACGTGCTGCAGGGCGACGACCACGACGCCGAGAACGGCGGTCGCCGCCGGCCCGTAGGACAGCACGGCCAGGGGCGGGATGGCGCCGAGCAGGAAACCGATGTCGAGGGGCTGGGGACTGATCAGGGTGGCGACGCAGACGATCAGCAGCAGGCCCACGGGCATGATCCGCACCCACCTCGGGGGCGGCGCGCCGCGCAGCCAGCCCCGTCGGCTCTCATCTCGTCGCTGCACCATGTCGCGCACGCTTCGCACACCCCCACGCTCCTACGCGAACCCGCTCGCCGCACGCCGACGGCAGGCACCCGAGAGGGTGTCCGTATGCACTGGTGGGGAGCCGTGTCACCGGCGTCCGGCCGACGGGGCGTGTGCGACCGCCCGCACCGTGACGGCGGGGGCGAAGACGGGGCCATGGCTGTCCCGGAGACCGGCAGCAGCGGGTTCTTCGGAACCGTCGGAACTGCGCATCCCCTACGACCCCGTCACGGGATCCCTCCCGGTCCGCGACGAGGCGTGGTGCCGGCGACGAGGCGCGGAGTGGCCGTCACCGTCGGGGAGACGGTCCGTCGGTCATGCGGGCCGTGCCGCAGCGTGGATCGCGGCGTTCCCCGCGAAGAAGATCGACTCCTCACGGATGCAGGCCCCGGGGCCGGGCGCGTGGATCATCATGGCGTCACCGGCGTAGACACCGACATGGCCGTTGGTGTCGTAGAAGAAGATCAGGTCCCCGGGCCGGATGTCGGTGAGGGGGATCGCCGTCCCCAGGGCCGCCTGGTCCTGCGCCGTACGCGGGAGCACGACCCCGGCGGCCTTCCAGGCGGCCTGCGTGAGGCCGGGGGCGTCGTACGAGTCCGGACCTGCCGCGCCCCGGACGCACGGCCTGCCGATCTGCGCACGCGCGAAGGTGAGTGCCTTCGCGGCCTTCGTCTCGTACCCCGTGACGGGCACAGCGCCGAAGCCGACGGAGACGTCGGCGCCGGTCGCCGTGGCGAAGGTGTCCGTGGCGGCGAATGCGCCGGCGGCGAAGCTGTCGGGGGTGTCAGGGGTGGCGAAGGCGTCGGCGCCGAGGGTGCCGGTGAATGCGTCCGCGGGGACGGTGCCGGTGAGGGTGTCGATGCCTCTGAATACGTCCGGGGCGACGAAGGCGGTGGTGGCGGCGAGAGCGTCGGTGACGAGAGGCATTGCCGCGACGACCGGGGTCGCGGCGGCGAGGGCGGGACTCACGCCGAGGGGCGCGCCCGGCATCCCCGTGCCGAGGACCGACGGCTGCTGCCACTCGGCCTGCCCCCCGGCGACCGGCCGGACCGTGTCGGCGGTCACGGGCTGGAGGGCCGGCAGCCGCGTGCTGTGCTGCGCCGTGTGCTGGGCCAGCAGTTCGCGGGCAGCGGCCAGTTTCCGCCGGGACTGCTCCTTGGAGTTCCTCAAGGGGGATGGCGAGGGCTTCGTGGCGGGCGCGGGAAGCGCCTTGAGCGCCGGGGTTTCCTGATGTGGTTCCGGTGCGGCCGGCAACGCGGCCACGGGGCCGGCGGCCAACTCGAGAGGGCGGTCGGGTGCTCGCTCGGCGGGACCCGCAGTCAGCTCGAGGGGGCGAGCGGGCGCCCGGCCGGCGGGACCCGCGGTCAGCTCCGGAAGGAGCCGGCCGTTCGTCACCCGCTCACGGCTGTCGAGGTCGTCCCCGGCGCGCTGCGCCGGGAGCTCGGGCCATGACTCGACGACCCGTTCCGGCAGCCTGTCCGCGGGCAGCGCCGCCGGAACGGTCGGCCCCAGGCTCGCGCGTGCCGCGTCGAACCACTGCCTGGCGATGGCGTCGAGCGTGGGATCGACGCGTCTGCGCTCGCGGTCGAGTGGCGGGTCGTGGCGCCTGCGGTTGCCCACTGCCATCGCGCGGGTGGCGTTGAAGGTCCCGCTGTCGGTCTCGGCACGGTCGTAGAGGCTGTGGACCCGCTGCTGCACCTCGGCGCGGCTCGGCGCGTCGTCGCCTGCCGTACGGGAGGCGGTCGTGGGGGCGGAGTCGCGCAGGCCGGGGAGGCCGAAGCCTCCCGGGCGCGAGGATCGCTCCGGCGCCAAGGGGACGTGCTCCTTCCGTGCTCCGCCTACCGAGTGAGCGGTGGGGTCCCCGGGTCGCTTCGGGCCCCGGGGTGGGTTCGGGCGGACGATCAGGAAGGTGTGCCCTACGGCCCTTGCCCCGGTGGGCGGTTGGGCCGACTCACCCCATGGTCGATGGGTCCCCGGCTCCGGCTCCGGCTCCGGCTGTGCTGATGGTGCACCGGACTCGGCGGAGGTCGTTCAACCCGGCGAGGTTCGCCGGAGGGAGTCGAACGGCCTGCCCGACAACCTAGCCAACTTGTGTGGCCGGCGTGAAGATTGAAGCGCCAAATGCCCGATACGTAATTGTGACTTTCATCTTGTTGTCTCAAGGCGTGGGGATCGGACCGCCGTTCACGGTGTGGCCGCGACCGGTCGTTGGTGCGCGGCCATGGTGCGGGCCCGACCGATGAGCGCCGGGAGGAACAGCGAGGCCACCGTCGCTCCGGCCGCCGCGGACAGGGCGATCCCCCAGGCGGCGGGCCCCAGGGGAGTGCAACCGAAGAACTGGCTGAGAACCGGGGTCTGCACCACCGCCGCCAGGGCCGCGATGGAGCCCAGCGCGGAGCCGACGATCGCCCAGCTCCGGCCCCCGGCCAGCAGGGTCTGGCCGAGCTGCGCGGCGACGAGCGCGACCAGGGCGACGGTACGGGCGCGAGCGGCGCGCCCGGTGAACCGGGCGGCGAGCCAGCCGGCCGTGGCGCCGAGGGTCGTGGCCACGGCGCGGCAGACCGTCTCCTCTGTGAGAGCCGTGCCAAGGGAGACCTCGGGACCCTCGTGGAGCATGCGCTCGGCGGCCTCGGGGTGCGGTGGGCGCAGTGCGACCGCGATGGCCGGGGCCAGGTCGGTGAAGAGGTTCACCAAAAGGAGTTGACGGGCCGTCAGGGGAGAGGAGCCGGTCGTGGCCGCGCCGAGGAGGGTGAAGGCGATCTCGCCGAGGTTGCCCCCGACGAGGATCGCCAGGGCCTGCCGCACCGAGGCCCACATGGCGCGGCCCTCCACGAGTGCGGCGAGTACCGTCTCCAGCCGGTCGTCGGTGACGACGAGGTCGGCCGCCGCCCGCGCCGCCGGTGTGGCCCGTGTACCGAACGCGATGCCGATGTCCGCGAGCCGGATCGCGGGCGCGTCGTTGGCGCCGTCGCCCGTCATCGCGACCGTCCGACCCAGGCGTTGGAACGCCTGCACCACGCGGACCTTGTGCACGGGGGTGCCGCGTGCGACGACACCCACGTCGGGCAGCAGCGCATCGAGTTCGCGGTCGTCCAGGTCGTCGAGTTCGGCACCCGTCACCACGCGTCTGCCGTCCAGGACGCCGAGTTCGGCGGCCGTGGTGCCGGCGGTACTCGGGTGGTCTCCGGTGATCATCACGATGTGCACCCCGGCGTCCGCCAGTCGCCGCACGGCATCGGCGGCGGCTCCGCGCACGCGGTCGGCGAACGCGAGGAAACCGAGGAAGTCCAGGTCGCGTACGGCATCGTCGGTGAGTTCGTCCGCGGTGACATCCCGGAGTTCGGCGACTGCGAGGATGCGATGCCCCTCGGCCGCCAGCTTCTCACCGGTGGCGAGCACGTCCGCGCGTCCCTCCTCGTCCAGCGGCCGGCCGTCCAGAGTGGCGCAGCGCTCGACGACCTCCTCGGGGGCCCCCTTCACGGACAGGATGCTGTGGCCCTGGGACCGGCCCAGGGTCGCGTGGAAGCCGCGGCTCGGCTCGAACGGCAGACTGGAGACGCGCCGCCAGTCGGGCTCTCCCGTGGTGCGGCGTACCCCCGCCTCCTCGGCGCCGGTGGTGACGGCTCCGTCCGTGGCGTGCTCGAGTCCCGCGTCGCCGTGCGGACGTGGAGTCGCCCGCAGAGCGGCGGCGAGGACGGTGCGCTGCTCGTCGCCCAGCGATTCGAGGGCCCGGCTCTCGCCGTCGGCCGCGACGGCGACAAGAGAGATGTGCCCATGGGTGAGGGTTCCGGTCTTGTCGAAGCACAGGACGTCGGTGCGGCCGGCGGCCTCGATGGTGCGGGGGTCCCTGACCAGGGCGCCGCGCACGGAAAGCCTTCGCGCGGAGGCGAGTTGGGCCGCCGAGACCAGGAACGGCAGCCCCTCCGGGACACTGGCCACGGCCAGGCCCACGCCCACGCCCACGGTGTCGCGTACGGCGCGCCCGCGCAACGCTCCGGCCGCCATCACCGCCGCGGCGGAACCGAGGGCCACGGGCAGGGCGCCGCGGGTGATCCGGGCCAGCCTGCGCTCCACCCCGACGGCGGGAGCTGCTCCCCGGCCGACCGTCGCTGCCCGGCTCGCCTCGGTCGCGGTGCCGGTCGCGACGACGACGGCACGGCCCCGGCCGGCGGCGATCGTGGTGCCGTCGTAGACCAACGACGTACGGTCCGCGAGGTTTGATGCCAGTACGGGCGCGACGTCCTTGGCCACCGGCAGCGACTCGCCGGTGAGCGCCGACTCGTCCACCTCCAGGTGGTGCGCCTCCAGCAGGCGCGCGTCGGCCGGCACCACGTCACCGGCGCTCAAAGTCACCACATCGCCCACGACCAGTGCTTGGGCGGGCACAGTGGTTTGCTCCCCGTCGCGCACCACCTTGGCCATGACGGCCGACTCGCGGCGCAGCCGGGCCACCGCCCGGTCGGTCCGGTGACGCTGGAAGCCGCCGAAGAACCCGGACAGCCCGGTGACCGCCACGATGACGACGGCGTCGAGAACGGCGCCCACGGACGCGGACATGGCCGCCCCGGCTCCGAGTACGGGTGTGAGCGGATTGGCCATCTCGGTCAGATAGGCGCGGGCGAGCGAGGAAGTGCCCGCCGGCTTGTCGCTCCCGGTGCCACGCTCCCGTACTTCCTCTCCGGTCAGCCCCTCGGCCCTGCTGCCGGTCCTGGCGAGCACCGTGGACGGGTCCATCGCATGCCAGGGATGACGGGAGGCGGCGGTCAGCGGCCTCGGGCGACGCAGCAGCCGCACCGCCGACCAGACCCCGACGACGATACCGAGGGCGGCCGCCGCGTTGAACGCCGTGGCACCGCGGTCCTCGGGCCGCGCCGACCGTCCGGCCAGCACCGCCGTCGAGCCCACCGCTGCGGCCGCCTGGGTGAGCCTCACTCCGCGGCGCGCGCTCTCCCGTGCGCCGCGGCAGGCCCGCACGACAAGAAGGGCCGCCGTCAGGTCGCCGGCGTCCACATACAGATCCGCGCCCCAGGGCGGTGCTCCCTTGGGGCCGGTGATGCCGACGCCGACGTCGGCCGCTCGGAGGGCGTGCCGGTTCCGTGAGATCAGCAGCACTCCCTCGCCGTCCCGCTGGAGGTGCCTCAGGGCGTCGGTCAGCCGCTCGCCCCTGTCGCGCACCGCGTCCGCCTCCCGCATGGCGGGGTCGGCGGTGTGCGCCCCCGCGACCACGACGGTCAGTCCCGCCGCTCGGGCGGCGGGCACGAAGGCGGCGGCGGCCTCGTGCAGCTCCGGCAGCACGCTGATCACGGCGAGCAGGTGGTGACCGCGGGCCAGCCCCAGCACCAGTCGCGCATCGTCGCGCTCGAGGCGTTGCCGGGCCTGCGAGACGATGGGACCTGGCACCGAGAGGCGCTCGACGGGTCCCAGTTCCCATTCCCCGTCCCGTGACAGCCGCTCGGGCGCGGAGCCGTCGAAGAGCCGATGAGCCCTCGCGGCGAGTTCCCCGGCCGGCACCTCGTCGTCGAGGGCGATCAGATCGGCCGGCAGATGGGACCCGGTGGCGAGAACGTCCGTGTCGAGAAGCACGGTGCCGATGCGGTCCAGTCTGCGCAGGGCATCGGGGACCGGAACGAGGATTCCGCTGCGGGCCAGGCCCCGGCCGAAGGCGCAGGCGAAACCTTCGCGGGCCAGCAGCGGCGCCTTGGGGACGGCCGCCAGGGCGCCGCCGACCGCCTTCCCGGGCCGCCCGGTGACGAGGAGCGCTCCGGCGAAGGAGGCCGCGGCCACGAGGGGGGCCTGGTCGGCGTACCGCTCCACAGGCCCGCGCTTCAGCGGCGTCCGGCGGGGCGGCGGCGGAGGTGCCACGCCGTGGGAGGCGGCCCCGGCGCTCCCGGTCAGACGTGGCTCGGCCGCGGCCCAGGCGGCGCCCTCCGCGTCGGCCTCCATCACCCGCAACGCGTGCCGGACGGCGTCCACGCCGGTCCCGAGCAGCCCACCGGAGCCGGCTTGGCCGAGCGCCGTCAGACCGACCATGAGCATCTTGGCGTTCCGGGTGCCCACCGCCCGCTCGACCAGAGACCTCAGCCGGGGCTGGGAGTCGACCATGGGGAAGAGGGAGGCGATCCAGGTGGGGATGGGCGCGCGCCGGGTCAGCTCGGTCGCGGCAGCGAGAGGCGCGGCCGCCATGTGGACGGCCACCGCCCATGCCGCCCGGCGCAGCGCGTCACCGGAGAGGGGATGGTCGGGCAGCGGGTGGTCCACGCCGTGTGTTTCCTCCACCGCCTCGACGGCTTCGACGAGGACCGACGCGATCTCCTCCGCGCCGGACGGGTCCTCGGTGGCGACGACGGCGTGTCCGAGAACGGTGTTCACCACGGCCCACGCCACCCCGGGCACTTCGGAGAGCCGCCGCTGCACGTCCTCGGCCAGCTTCGCTGCCGTCGGATGGGGAAGCTCTCCCTCGCTCAGGCCCCGTACGGCGATGTGGGCGCGCCCTTCGAAGTGCCGCACGCGCTGTCGCGTGCCGTTCGCAAGCACGGTGGAATTCGCGAGCACGGTGGAAGACGACACCACCGCCCGCAGCAGCCCGCCTCCCGGCAGTGCCACAGCGCATCACCTGCTCCCCGTAGAGGACTGCCACTCCGGCTGAACAAACAGCGACAAACTGCATGAGTAGCCCTAAATCGCTGATTCAAATCCGATCCGTGCGGATACCCGGTTCACAAGGAGCATCGGGCGTGTCCAGAGGGGCGCCCCGGAACGGCAGAGGCTCACCACACCCACTCCGTGAGAGGAGCCAGGAGGATGGCAAAGCAACACCTGGAAGAGCCGCGGAAGCAGCATGCGCATGAGGGAGCGGGCCTGCACCTCCATACGCGTACGGTGCACCCGTCGTTGACGATTCCGTACATCACCAGGGATGACATGACGAGCACGGCGAAAGCGGCGACGTCGTGGATGCCCGGCATGCCGGCGAACAAGGACCTCGTGTTCTACGGAGGTCTGGGAGCGATGGCCCTGGCGGGCGCCCTGGAGTGGCCGGTCGCCCTGGCCGTCGGTGGAGCCACCTATCTGCTGCGCGGCGGCCGGGCGCACAGGGGCGGCGCCGAAGTGCAGAACGAACACAACGGTGGAAAGCGTGGCTAGGAACGTGGGTCAGTAAGGGGGTCAGTATCAGTTCAGTAAGGGGGACAGCTCGAGTACGTCGTCGACCAGGCCGGCGATGAACGGGGCCAGGTGGTCCTTGGGCAGCCAGTCGTCCAGAGACGGCGGGAGCAGCAGGACCTGGTGCGGGTCGACGGCCCGGAACGGCTTGCCCATCCCCGCCGCATGCTCCCGCGACGCGCTTGTTCTCGACCGGCTCGGCCTTGAACAGCCCATCCCCACCATGCACACCGTGATCCTCGCGATGAATGATCACGAAACATGGGCGGGTCGGCGGTGATGAGGGCGCCGGGAGGGAGCAGAAGAATCCGGTCGACGAGATCACCGCAGCATGCCAGCATCATCACCCTATGGACAGAACCGATTACCCCACATCCTGGGACGAGCGCACGATGCTGCTCACCTTCCTCGACTACACCCGCGCGACAGCTCGGGCGAAGTGCGAGGGGGTCCGCGAGGACGATGCCCGCAGCTCTCCACTTCCCGGATCCCCGCTGACCACGATCTCGGGTCTGATCAGCCACCTGCGCTGGGTGGAGTACTACTGGATCGAGGTCGTGCTGCTGGGCGGTGAGGACGAAGGCCCGTGGACGGAGGAAGACCCGGACCGGGAGATGCGTATCGCCCTGGACATCCCCATCGCCACCCTGCTCCAGGAGTACGAAGCCCAAGCCGAGAGGTATCGGCAGCTCATCGCAGAACTCGAGCTGGACACGCCCTCGAAGAGAGCGGGGAAGAGCGGGACGTTCACCCTCCGCTGGATCCTGCACCACCTCATCGAGGAGACGGCCCGACATAACGGCCACCTCGACATCCTGCGCGAACTGGCCGACGGCACTACCGGCAGCTGACCGCTCCACTTCCCGCACACGCGTCCGAGGCCCGACACCGCTGATCCGTGCAGCCGGCAATCGGTTCCCATGACTACACAGACCCCCGGCGCCCCTGACGCACGCTCCCAGGGCAGGAGGAGAGCCTGATCGGCACCACTGAGGCGCCCGGAAGTGCCGGGCACCTCGAGTGTCGGGCGGCGGGGCCGGGTGTACAGCGGCTGTGTGCCGGCGGTGTGGCAGCCGTGAGTCAGGCGGTGGCCGGGGTGGTGGCCGTACGCAGGTAGCGCGAGTACGCGGCCCACAGCTCCCGGACGATGCGCATGATGATCGCCTCGGCGAGCGCGACACCGATCTTCGTCGCCACGGTGACAAGTATCTGGCTCATGTCCGTCGACTTTCTGTTGGTGCATACAGGGTTCCGATGTCCGACGATGCAGCCTTTTCTTCTGATGCGGGTGCCTTGCCGTGGTGTTTTCGATGTCTCTTGGGTGAACGACAGGTGAACGGGCCTATGGGGTCGGCTGCGGCACAGGCCGGCGCCGGGCCGCCGCCCTTGTGTGCGCCGCCCCGGCGCCCGACCGCCCTGGAACTGATCGAGGAGGTCGGGGACCTGGACGCCCTGGTCGAGCCCGTCGGGGAGAGGGTCTGATCGCCGGCAGCGCCACGGCAGCCAAGGGACTGCGTTCCGCGACACGGGTCATCGGTGTCGAACCGGAAGCGGGCGACGACGCCAAGCGCTCACTCGAGGCCGTCCGGCGGATCTCCATCCCGGTGCCGCGACCATAGCCGACGGCCAGGCCCCTAGGTTCTCGGCGGCTGACGCGGACCTTCCGTCGGCGTGATCCGATGCCGCGCCACGGCCCCTGCCTCCGATGCAGGCCTTGCGCGGTGTCGCCCCGGGAGGCGGCGGGCGGTCGGTGGCGGCTCGTCGAGCCGCTCCGCCGGCCCGATGAGCCCAGCCGCGCCACCGCTCCGGATCAGGCCCTCCGCTGTATGACCAGAGCGGGTCCCAGATGGACGTCTTCGGGAGAGTGGATGTCCACCACGGTGATGACCACGATCAACGCGATGGGAAGCAACATCAGTGCGTGACTCGACTGCCACGGCTGCCGCAGACAGGCGAGTCTCGACCGGAGACCCATGTCTTCCACCCTGCCTCGCCACCCGTGGGGCGGCCACCGGGTGCCCCATGAGAGGTGCGGCGCGACATCAGGTCGTCGCGCACGGTGTCCATGTGGCCCGTCCGGGTGTCCGCACAGACCGGACCCGCATCGCCGCCGCCCGGTCTTCACCCGCATGCGCAGCTGTAAACGGATGCTCCCTGGGTACCCGCCGCACTGTGCCGGGATCCATACGGCGGGCCCGCTGCCCGTCGCGGCCGATCAGTCAGCAAGGAGGCGGAGATGAGCACGGTCAAGGAAGCGGTGGAAGTCGAGGTCCCCGTCCGCACCGCCTACAACCAGTGGACCCAGTTCGAGGAATTCCCGAATTTCATGGGGGGCGTCGAGGAGGTCAGGCAGCTCGACGACCGCCACAACCACTGGACCACCAAGATCGTCGGAATACGGCGGGAGTTCGATACCGAGATCATCGACCAGCTCCCGGACGAGCGGATCACATGGCGCACCACCACGGGCGACTCCAGGCAGAAGGGCACTGTCCGCTTCCAGCGCCTGGACGACACGCACACGCGGGTGGAGCTCGTGATGGACGTCGAGCCCGGTGGAGCCGTGGAGAAGGCCGCGGACATGCTGGGTGTCATCGAGCGGCGCGTGAAGGGGGACATGCGGCGGTTCAAGGACTACATCGAGCACCGCGGTAGCGAATCCGGTGCCTGGCGTGGGCGTATCAAGCCCGGTGAGTCCGGACCGCCACGGTGACACCGCGTTTCCCCAGCGCCTCGACCGGCAGCCGGTCGAGGCGCTGCGGCGTGGTCCGCGCAGAGCTCGCCCGGCGGTGGTGTGATGGGTCGCGCCGGCGTCACCGGCCACCGTGTGTCCGCGGCGACACCACGGATGGGGTGCCGAATCGAACGGCGACCCCGGGTGAGTAGAGCACGCTCACCGGCCGGCGCGTCATCGGTGGCAGACCGGCCGCGGTGATCAGCCCGTCGTCCAGGTGCAGCAACTCGGCCCGGAACAGCGGCCACGGCTCGTGCTCGTTCGGCAGATGCACCGTACGGCCGTGCCATGTCACGTGCAGGCCCCACCGTGCGGTCAGAAACCGCTCCAGCCGGGTGGGTTCGACGATCGGGCGGCCGGTGCGCACAACGACACGACTGGTGGCCCCCGCCGTCGCGGGGTGCCGGCGACGGCAGCTGTAGGTGAGGACGTCACCCGCACGCCGCAGGTGCATGGCCGACCAGGTGTAGGGCAGCCGGACGCCGAGCCGCCCCACCAGCGCCGGTATCAGACGTGCCGCGTCCAGGGACCGGAACACCACACCGCGCCGGCCCTGCCCGTCCACCGAGTACAGGCGGACGTTGGTCTCGCAGAACGTTCCGAGATACGGCAGTCCGGGTCCTGCCCCGAGGCCGACGCCGCGCATGAGGAACGGGACCAGCCCGACGTAGGTGACCCCGTCGAGGGTGTCCGGGCGCGTGCCGGCCGGCAGCAGTCCGGCCACCCGTTCCGGCTCCAGCGGCCAGTGCAGGAAGGTCAGTCGGTGCCAGCCCTGCACGAGCACCGGCCGCCGCACCGGGCGCGGGGTGGACAGCGTGATCGGCTCGATCCCCATGGCGCAGCGTCTTAGCACGCAGCGTGCCGAGGAGCACACAGCGGGGGCAGGGCGATGGGTTCCGGGCCGGGCGGCGCTCTGCCTCTCCGTGGCGCCGGAGACGACTCAGGAGGTGAGACCCGTGTGCCCCCTGATCGATGGGGTCATCGGCCCGGGCGACGGGCAGCGATAGTGTTCGATCCAGGGCACGGGTCGGACACGGATGCCCGCGCAGCATGGACCTGGAGGCGGCATGGCCGGCAAGAAGGCGGAAACGCTGCCACGCAAGACATATGAGCACGAACTGCTGCGCCTGCAGACGGAGCTGGTGAGGCTGCAGGAGTGGGTGCGGGCGGAAGGCGCTCGGCTGGTCGTCGTCTTCGAGGGGCGGGACGCGGCGGGCAAGGGCGGAACCATCCAGCGGGTGACCGAGTACCTCAACCCGCGCGTGGCACGCATCGCGGCACTGCCCAAGCCGACCGAGCGCCAGCGCACGCAGTGGTACTTCCAGCGGTACGTCGAGCACCTTCCGGCGGCCGGTGAGATCGTGCTGTTCGACCGCAGTTGGTACAACCGGGCCGGCGTCGAGCACGTGATGGGCTTCTGCACGATGGAGGAGTACCAGCTCTTCCTGCGCCAGTGCCCGATCTTCGAGCGGATGCTGGTGGAGGACGGGATCCTGCTGCGCAAGTACTGGTTCTCGGTGAGCGACGCCGTGCAGCAGGAGCGCTTCCGGCGCCGTCTGGAGGATCCGCTGCGACGCTGGAAGCTTTCGCAGATGGACCTGGAGTCGATCACCCACTGGGAGGCGTACTCGCGGGCCAAGGACGAGATGCTCGTGCACACCGACATCTCCGAGGCCCCGTGGTACGTCGTGGAGAGCGACGACAAGCGCCGGGCCCGGCTCAACATGATCGCCCACCTGCTGAGTTCCGTGCCCTACCACGATATGACGCCGCCGGTGCTGGAGCTGCCGGAGCGGCCGCCGTCGACCGGCTACGAGCGCCCGCCGCGCGATCTTCAGACATACGTCCCCGACCACGCGGCGAGCCTCTGACGGCCGGTCACCGATCCCGGCCGGGGCGAGAGTCGGCGATCAGGGCGGGTGAGACAGGTGGGCTCGCACGGCGAACGAGCATGCAGCCGCACGGTCCGGCACCGGAACGCCCTACGACTTCACCCCGTTGAACGCGATGTCCAGATGGCGCGGCCCGCGCAGCACCGCGTTCTGCCGGTAGGGCGGCGGGTCCTCGACGAGCCGTGTGAGCAGCTTGAAGACGGTCCGGGGAGCGGCGGGCTTCGAGCCGGCACGGCGGACCCGACCGCCGGTGCGTATCGCTGATTCAGTTTGACTGTTGTCGTTGATTGGAAAGACTGTTATCGTCGATTACAAATTTGAGCGATCGGTGATTCCATGCCGATCTGTGAACCCCGCACCGTGATGAGGAGGAGAGAGCTCATGAGCGACACCACGTCCTGCCGTGCGGCGCTGGTCACCGGCGGCTCCGGTGGTATCGGCCACGCGGTCGTGGAGCGCCTGGCAAGGGACGGTTTCGCCGTCGCCGTGCACTACGCCGGCAACAAGGACAGGGCTGACGAGCTCGTCGAGTCGATCACCGCGAGCGGTGGCCGGGCCATCGCCGTCGGCGGGGACATCGCCGACGAGCAGGAAATGGCCGCGGCGTTCGACGCCGTCGAGGCGGCCTTCGGCGGCATCGACGTCCTGGTGAACACCGCCGGTATCATGCGGCTGAGCCCGCTCGTGGAGCTGGACCTCGACGAACTCGACCGGATGCACCGGACCAACATCCGCGGCACCTTCGTCGTCGATCAGCAGGCGGCCCGGCGGCTGCGCCGCGGTGGGGCGATCATCAACTTCTCCACGTCGGTGACCCGCACGCAGTTCCCGGCCTACGGCGCGTACGTGGCGAGCAAGGCGGCGGTCGAGTCGATCACCCTGATCCTCGCCCGCGAGCTGCGCGGCAGGGACATCACCGTCAACGCGGTCGCCCCCGGCCCGACCGCCACCCCGCTCTTCCTGGACGGCAAGGACGAGGCGGCCGTCGACAACCTCGCCAAGGCCGTGCCACTGGAGCGTCTCGGGCGCCCCGAGGACATTGCCGAGACGGTCGCCTTCCTCGCCGGACCGGCCCGCTGGGTGAACGGCCAGGTCGTCTTCACCAACGGCGGTCTCGCCTGACGCGCTGCCGGCGAGAAAGTGCCACCCCCCGAACGCGACGAAGAGCAAGAACACCCATGAGCGAGAAGAAGGTCATCGTCGTCACCGGGGCCTCGAGCAGCTTCGGCAACCTGGCTGCCCGCGCGCTCGCCCGGCCGACGGACTCGTCATCGAGACGAACGAGAACGGAGGCCCGCACGTCGTCGGAACCGTCGGATGCACCCGGAACTTTCTGGACCGTCGGCTCGAAGGCCTCCCGACTGACGTGAACACGCGGATGACCGACGTACTGCGCCGGCGTCATCCGGGCTTCGCCGAAAGCACCGCAGACTTCATACGCCGCTATCCGGAGCTGCGCAGGCCGGCCCACCCCGACAAGAACTCCTGGGCATTCCTCCCGCTGATCGCGTCCGGGCAGGACAGCGGCTGCTGCGTCATATCCTTCGCCCTCCCGCACATGTTCAGCGACGAACAGGAATTGACGCCGCAAAGCGCACACCGGCTCTGCCCCTTCCAGGGCGGGAGGCGCGTCTCCCGCGGCCCTACTCGGCTTCGTCCGGCTGAGCCCCCGTTTCCGGTGCCGATGCCGACTCGGGCTTGTCGGCCGCGGTGTAGAAGACGGACGCGCCCTGCTTGCTGCGCTGGGCCTGGTTCTTCGCCACAAGTCCCTCGAGCGTGGTCCGCACGACGGTCGTCTTGATGCCGCGCTCGGGATGTGCCTGACCGAGTGCGGTGGCCACTTCGGCCGCGGAGCGCGGACCGTCCAGTTCCGTGAGGTGGCCACGGATGAGTTCGACGAGCGTGGGCTGGGCCGCCTTCGCGGTCGCGGCCATCCCCGCCGGCCTTTTCGCGGCTGCTTTCCTGGCCTGCTTGCGGCCCGGTTCGGCATCGGCCTTCTTGGCGCGCGTGCGCTTCCCCGCGCTGGGTTCGGCGGATTCCTTCTCGCGGGGGGCGGGCACGGTGGCGCTGTCCTGGACGTCCGTGGACCCGTCCGGCGCGGGTGCGACGCCGAGCGCCTGCTGCATGTTCACCAGCACAGAGTGATCGTGCCGGAGGGCGGTCAACTGCTCCTGCAGAGCGGCGATCTCCCCGTTGATGCTGTCCTGCTCCTTGATATTGCGCTCGAGGTCGCCGGCCACTTGGGCGGTGTACTGAGACGTCAGTTCAGTGGTGGCGGTGGTGCTCTCCGACATGGTGTCGACCTTTCCTCGGTTTCCTGGCCGTGATCGAGGACTGACAGGCGTGGAGCGGAACACACCTGCGCTTCCCGGCCTCGTGTCTAGGTATCAGCGGCGTAACTGCCGCGCAATGTCTCGGTGTACAGATACTACGTACGAGTGCAACCGGTTGTTCCTCTCGAGTGATGTTTTCGCACATTGTGAGAGCCGAAGCGACTGCTGTGAAGTGCGCAGTGCGGCCCCTGAGAAAGGCTTCAACGCCGCCTTTCGGGCGCCCAGTTCGTACTCTCGACGGAGAGGTGGGCAGACCCGGCTCGATCGAAGCCCCTTGTTCGGCAGATCTTCCCCGACAGAGGGGTCGCGACTTTCCGAGGCAGCCGCGAGTTCCGGAGCCGGCCTGTGAATCAGGCACAGCCGAACCGTAATTGGCTCACGGCTCGTTCGTTTTCCCAGGACTCAGCGGCAGTCGAATGTGATGGCAGCGCACCCTGCGTTCTGGCCGGCCGGGGCGCGTCGAGGACCTCGCACGGGGAGAGGCGAGCCTGACTGGCCGTGTCCGTGCCGCGCCGGCGCCGCGCGGCACGCCTCTTCGGGTCACACGCGACTCGGGGGAGGCCACGGGTCACTGTGACGGGGCGTCAACGCCCCGACTACTCCAATCGGATTCTTTCTAATATTGTCCGCATCTATGACATGACGGAAATGTGACTGATCTGTACTTTCAATTGCGCATAGGCTCACAGCCGCCGTGTCTGAGACAGGAGAAGTGACATGGCAACGCGTTCCATCGCTGTAACCGCCGCTGTCGCGGCCGGCGCGGCCCTGGTGGCCACTGGCATCACGTACGTCCCCGCCGCCTCCGGGCCGGCGCAGGCGGCCCAGCAGGTCGCCGTCGCTCCCGCCCCGGCCGCGGCTCCGGAGAGCGACAACAAGGGAAACAACGGGAACGGGAACGGGTTCAACGGCAACGACCGCGGCAACGACCACGACAATGGGGACGACGAATACAGCGACCGCTACAGCTGGGACTACCACGGCGGCGGCTACGACAACAGGGTCCACGTCAACGAGCGCGACTACGCCGCAGTCCCCATCGGCTGCATCACGGTGGTCAGCGGCCTCGGATCCAAGACCCTGAACGTCCGCAACGACAGTAGGAGGACCGTCGAGGTCTTCAACGGCGCCGCCTGCGACAACGGCCCTCCGATCGCCACGGTCGGCCCGTTCAGCTCGAGCAACGGGCTCTTGCCCCGCCACGTCAGGGGCGGTGTGGAGGTCACGGACGGTGTGGTGGGCAGCTTCCGAGTGGTCCGTGAGCACGTCATTGTCGAGCACGAGGATCACTACTACAACGACAACGATTACGACTACGACTACGACTACGAAGAGGGCGGCAAGTAAGCAGGTCGCCTGAGTGACGTGGGAGAACGAGAACCCCGGCCCGCCGGAATCGGGCCGGGGTTCCGCTCCCGGGTACCCCTTGACCGGCGTGCCCGCGTTCCACACTAGGACTTGGCCGAACACGCGCAGGTCACCGACGTGCCCAACAGATGAGACAGGCAGTCGGGGCCCGCCCGCCGATCAGGCGGGCGGGGCCCGACTGTTTCCGCGGCGCGCCTCGCCGGGCGTCAGTGGTGGCGGCCCGCGCCGGGGGGCGGCGGAGGGGGTGGCAGTTCGGTCGGTGGGGTTTTGCCCGGCCACACCAGCAGGACGGGGCAGGGGGCGTGGTCGACCACGAAGCGGGTCGTGGGCCCCAGACTGTGGGGCCCGAGCCGGGAACGGTCGCCATCACGTGCACAGATGAGCAGGTCGGCTCCGGTGGCCGCCTCCACCACCTTCCGTTCGGTGCGCCCGTGGATGAGGGCGTGGCGGGCCGGACGGCCCAAGTGCCGTTCGGCACCATCGAGAAGTTCATGAGCGGCAGCCTCGGACAGCGCCTCGATGCGGTGTCCCGGATCGCGTTCGGGATGACCGCGACCGAGCAGCCCCGCGAACGCGCCATGGACCGCCTCGGGGACCGTGTCGTCGCAGACGTACAGCAGCACGATCTGCTCGTCCGGGGCGGCGCGGGTGACCGCGGCGTCCACGCAGGCGGGCCAGGTGCCTTCGGTGATCCAGACGATGACGCTCATGGGCTGCTCCGGCTTTCCGTGGTGGTCGGCTGCCGATCATGTGCAGCATCCCCCACTGCGCCCGGTCGGAAGCAAGGAGCGGGGCCGATCAGGAGGGCAGACATCGCCTGCACCGCCGTCGCGCACCGGCCCGGCCCCCGGTGAACGGTCCTTCCGTGCGCCCAGCACGACTTCGCCCGGCCGGGGTCCAGATTCCGAACCGTACGATTGTGCTTTTCATGGACGCTGGGGGGAACGTGCGTCAAGGGGCGGAGAGGAACCACGGCCCGGGAGACCGCCGTGAGTCCGCGGGCGCAGCCGACGACGGAGCACCGTCCGCCGCGAGCGACGCCGAGCCGGGGCAGCGGGCCGCCGCATGGATCCGGGCCGCACGGTTCGTCGTGCGGGCACTGCGCGGCGAGTGGCACGGCATCGTCGTCGATCCGGTGCGGCAGCTCCTGCGGCGCGGGTTGTCCGGTCTTTCGCTGGCCTTCGTGGCCGCGTTCGGCGTGATCTTCTTCCATGCGATCGCACAGCGGCCGACGGGCGCGGTGGCGGTACGCATTCTGGGCGGGGTCACCGCCGACCTGCCGCTGTGGCTGGCCCTGCTGCGCACCCCGGTGTCGCTGTACGTGCCGGCCCTCGATCTACCGGTCTGGGCGGGCATCACGCAGTTGTTCCTCGCCTTCGCCCTGGCCGAACTGAGCCTGGGCCGGGCTCGAACGTTGGTGGTGTCGTATGCGACCACGCTGGGCGGCACGCTGACGGTGCGGGTGATGATCGCACTCGGGCCGGGCTGGTGCGGGTTCGGCCTGCCGCCTCGGATCGGCCAGGTGCTCGACACCGGACCGTCCGCCGCGGTCGTGGGCCTCTTCACCTACCTCGCCGTCATCCGGCGGGCTCCCGTCGTGTTCACGCTCACCGGCGGGTCGATGGTGTGGGAGTCGATCGCCAAGCCCAACCTTGCCGGCCGCGAGCATCTGATAGCCGTGGCCGCCGCGATCGCCCTGGGCCTGCTTCACGGACGGGCAGACAGATTGCGGCAGTTGTGCGTCGTCCTGCTGTTCAGGGCGCGGCGTCTGGACGAAGACACCGGACCGGGACGTCGATGCCCGCGCCGGTCCCTCCGGCGCGCACTGAGCCGTCCAGGCCCGGAACCGGCGGCGCGCCTTTGCGCGGGGCCCCGGCCGACGACCGCTGTGAGCCGCGCCGATGACAACACGGCGTGCCGGGGTACAGAGCCGGCTTCACCTGAGCATATTGACCTTGAGACAGGCCCGGCACAGTGCGGCGCCGACAGGGCAGCGCTTCGGCCCGCACTGCCCGCAGCACGACACATGGGCCACATAGCCGTGCTGGGTCTTGAGTTCGGCGGCGGTTCGGGCTTCCCACACGTCACATCGCTCCCTGGAGCCGTGCGGTGCTGCCCCGGAACAGGCGCCGGGGCGCACCGAATTCTTCGCCGACATGTGCCACGTCCCTTCCGGCCGGTCCATCGTCGGCCCGCCGCCGCTCGCTACGGCTTGATGCCGACCCCCACCCACAGGCTGACCCTGGCGTCCGTGAGCGGCTCGTTCGCGGTGGTGTTCCCGTTCCCGTCCCCCGCGTCCGGGCGCCAGCGGTGTCCGACGCTGATGCCCGGGTCGAGCAGCTCGAGTCCGTCGAAGAAGCGCGCGACGTCCTTCTGGGCCCGGAACTGCACCGGCGTCCCGGCGCCCGTGTAGATCGCGGTGACCTTCTCCCAGGTCTGCGGATCGAAGTCGGGCGTGCAGTGGCTCAGCGCCAGGGCACTGCCCGAGGGCAGGGCATCCAGCAACCGGCTCACGATCCCATAGGGGTCCTGGGCGTCGGTGACGAAGTGCATCAGCGCGTTCAGCGACAGCGCCACCGGACGGCTCAGGTCCAGCACCTCGGCCAACTCGGGTGCGCCCAGCAGCGTCTCGGGTGCGTTGACGTCCGCCTCGATGTAGGTCGTACGGCCTTGCGGAGTGCTCCGCATCAGACGCTCGGCGTACTTGAGGACGAGCGGGTCGTTGTCGGCGTAGACCACCCGGGCCTCGGGAACCACCGACTGCGCCACCTGGTGCAGATTCGGCTCGGTGGGGATGCCGGTGCCGATGTCCAGCCACTGCCGGATGCCGTGCTCCCGCGCCAGGACGCGGGTGGCCCGGTGCATGAAGGCCCGGTTCTCCCGGGCGCACACGAAGATGCCCGGGTAGGCGGTGGCGACGGTCTCGGCCGCCTGCTTGTCGACCTCGAAGTGGTCTTTGCCGCCGAGGTAGTAGTCGTACATGCGGGCCGAGTGCGGCCTGCTCGTGTCGATGCCCCGCGCGGCGTGCGAGTTGGTCATCATCTCCCTTTCGGTGGTGTATCGGGCGGGCGGGTCGAGGCCGGGGCGGCCGGGATCCTTCCCGTTCATCGGGTGGTTCAGCCGGCCGCCAGGTGGTCGGCCAGGCCATTCTTGACCCCCGCGACGAACGCGGCGATCTCCTGCGGTGTGTAGATCAGCGCGGGGCCGGCGGGATCGGTCGACTGCCGCACCGCGATACGGCCGTCCGCCAGTTGCTTCGTCTCCACGCACTGGCCTCCGTTGGGGCCGCTCCATGGGCACTCCCAGCCCTGCTCGCCGAGGTCCGACGCGGGCATACCGTTGTAGACAAGGCTGTCGAAGGTGCTCATGAGTACTCCTTGCGCATGCGGTTCAGGAGCGCCTTGCTGTCCGCGGAGGAGGTCAGCAGGGACATCCGGTTGTGCGCCTCGAGATGCGCGACGACGTCCGAGCGCTGATCCAGGTACACGGAGGCGGAGAGGATCTCGCTGTAGACGATGTCGGGGAGTTCCGGCTCCTCGAACCGGAAATAGGTGAACGGCGCACACGCCCCCACATGGGCACCCGCGGTGAACGGCACGACGTCGAGGCTGATGTGGTCGAGTTCCGAGATCTGGAGGAGCCGGTCGATCTGTTCGCGCATCACCTCGGGGCCGCCCACCACCCGGTGGAGCACGGCCTCCTCCATCACCACCCAGAGGGTGGGCGCGTCCGGCCCGTCCAGCAGCCTCTGGCGGCGCAGTCGCAGATCCACACGCCGCTGGAGGTCCTCTTCGATCTCGTTCGGGAACCCTCCGCGCAGCACCGCGTGTGCGTACCCGTACGTCTGCAGCAGCCCCGTGACGTAGTGGGGCTCGTAGGTGCGCACGGTTTTCGCGCCGGACTCCAGGCTCACATACGCGGTGAACCAGCTCGGCAGCACATCGCGGTACGCGTGCCACCAGCCTGGCTCGTTGGCCTGTTCGGCGAGGGCGACGAACTCGTCGATCTCCTGCTGATCGGCCCCGTAGGTCTGCAGCAGCTTCTCCACATAGAGCGGCTTGAGACCGACCTCCGCCTTCTCCAGACGGCGGACGGTCAGCGACTTCACGCGCAAGGCCCTGGCGGCGTCCTCGAGCGACACCCCCGCGCCCTGCCGCCGCTCCTGCAGGCGCCGACCGAGGATCATGCGGAGAACGGTGGGTGCACTGGTGCCGGAACCCGATCGAGCCTCGCTCACGCCCTGCCTCCTGAGGGACCGTCACCAGTACGACTCTGACGGCGACTTGAGGATGCCACCAGGCCCGCACCGTCAGTCTGAAATTATCAGGGAGGTGGTTGCAGCGCGAACTTGCCTGCGAGCATGATTACTTGTGTGAGTCACCTCGCCGACGTGAGCGCGACGTACTCGTCAACGTACCGTGGATCCATGGGAGTTGGCGCGCTCCGGCGTTTGATCTGCAGGCCGCCGGAAGACCTCGTCCGGACTGGTCCGTCGCTCACCGTCCCCGTCTGCCGTTCCCATGGAAGGCGCCCTCCGTGTCCCCCCACACGCCTCCCTCTCCCCAGCTTTTACAGACGGCCGGCCCTCACCGGGCCTACTGGCAGGAGTTCCCTTCGCACCGGTCCAGCGTCCGGGTCGCCCGGCACTCCGTGGACGCGTGGCTGGCCTCGCGGCAGCTGCCCGCCGAGGTCGTCGGCGACGCCGTTCTTCTCGTGTCCGAGCTGGTCACGAACGCGGTCATCCACACGCTGAGCACCCAGATCCTGTGCGGTGCCCAGCTCATCACGGACTCACGAGTGCGCCTCGAGGTGCACGACGAGGACCTCGCCGGCCGCGACCTGCCACGGCGTCGCCCGGGCACTGACGACGAGTGCGGCCGGGGTCTGTTGCTCGTGCAGGAGATCGCGGAGTCCTGGGGGGTGGACCGTTCGACGCTCACCATGGGCAATGTGGTATGGGCGACCCTGACGTTCCCCCGTGAACGCCCGATGACCGCTCCGTTCCCCTCTCGTCCCTGAGGGCCGGGCACGGGGGTCGCTCCGGGCGCCGATACCCGGCCGGACCGGACACCGGTGGACTCAACGGCCGGGAGGGCCGTTTCAGCGGCGCGCGAGCCGGCGTCCGTGGTGGGCGCCGGGTTGATAGGTCCTGTCGTAGTGCTTGAAGATCTCTTCTTCCCGCTCGACCGGCAGGATGTCGTCCACACCCATCGACGGCGCCTTCTTCACCAGCCCTTTCGGGTGTGTCACCTTCACATAACCGGGTCCGACGGTTGCCTCGTCGACGGGGACGAAGACCAGCCGCTGTCGCGTCGGCAGGCCGGTACGGACGGTGACCATGGCCGGTTCGTCGGTCGTCGTGTCGACATAGACCGCTTCCAGGGCCCCGATCTTGTTTCCCTTGGGATCGACCACGTCGCGATTGCGCCACTCGCGGATATCGGCTGAATGGATCATTCGTCGCTCCTTGCGGCCCGCAGCCTCGCGCAGACGCCCGAAGGGAGCGACTGCGCGCAGCCACACTGTTTTCACGCTACTCCGGCCACTGCCGTATCGCCTTTTGACCTGCTCTTTTCCGGGCCCTGCCCGCCCGGAGGGTGCCGGTGGACCTGTTGTGCCGGACTCTCGACCGGTGGTGGGTCGGCTCCCTCGCTGCTGTGCGCCCTGCCCTCTCTCACCGCAGGTCAAGAGGGTCATGCGGTGCGGGCAGCTCTCCGTCGCTTGAGCATTGTCGACCGGTCGTCTACCTTGGGAGTGACCGGCACCGACTGGTGGCCGGTCCCGATCGAAAGGACAGCCATGAACGCCACGGGTCAGAAGGTCGCGGTCATCACGGGTGCTTCGCAGGGCATCGGTGCCGGTCTCGTCGACGCCTACCGCAAGCTCGGTCACGCCGTCGTCGCGACCTCCCGCACCATCGCCCCCTCGCAGGACCCGGACATCGTCACGGTCCAGGGCGACATCGCCGACCCGGCCACCGCCGAGCGTGTGATCGCGGCCGGGCTCGAGCGGTTCGGCCGCATCGACACGCTGGTCAACAACGCCGGCATCTTCGTCGCCAAGCCGTTCACCGAATACACGCAGGAGGACTACGACGCGGTCACCGGGGTCAACCTGAGCGGCTTCTTCCGCATCACCCAGCTCGCGGTCGAGGAGATGCTCCGCCAGGGCGCAGGGCACGTCGTCCAGATCACCACCAGCCTGGTCGACCAGCCCGACGCCTCGCTCCCCTCCGTCCTCGCCTCCCTGACCAAGGGAGGCCTGCAGTCCGCGACCAAGGCTCTGGCCATCGAGTACGCCGCCCGGGGTATACGCAGCAACGCCGTCGCTCTCGGCGTCATCAAGACGCCGATGCACCCCGAGGAGTACCACGACACACTCGCCGCGATGCACCCGGTCGGACGGATGGGAGAAGTGAGCGACGTCGTCGACGCGGTCGTCTACCTCGAGAACGCCCCGTTCGTCACCGGTGAGATCCTCCACGTCGACGGCGGCCAGAACGCCGGCCACTGACGCCGGCGCCCGGGCGCGGTGCGGGGCGCCCGGGCACCGTTCGGTTCGCGCGAGGCGGGTGAGGAACGTCCCGCCGTGGGGCAGGACCGTCGCGCGGCCGGACGTCCTCCTTGGAGCCACGTCGTGCTGCCTGGTCCGGGGGGCTCACTTCAGGTGTGCCGCGCCGGTTACGCTCGGAGTGTGACCGAGGACCACCAGGGCGGGCCCGGGCTGCCGAGCGGCGGGGGCCTTCCCGGCGAGGGCGATGAGCCGGCCGACCGCACGGAGCGGGAGCGCACCGTTTTCGAACTCGGTACGGACGGGCCGAAGGTCATCATGGCCGGGGTGGACGGCTCCGATTCCTCCTGGCGGGCGGCCTCCTACGCCGCGGGTCTCGCCCGTCGCCAGGGAGCGCTGCTGGCAGTGGTCTATGTGCAGCCGATTCCGGTCTCGCCCGCTCCTGGTGTCGTGGGGATCATGGCGGAAGCCACGGCCCAGGTCGCCGAGGAGATCGTCGCGCAGGCTCGCAGGGACGCCGAGAAGCTGGGCCACGTCCATAGCCTGCGCTGGGAGTTTTACACGCTCCGCGGTGACCCCTATTCCGGCCTTGTGAGGACTGCGGACGATCTGCGGGCCGACGCGGTGGTGGTGGGCGCATCCGAACGAGCGGGGCACCGGTTCGTCGGTTCGCTCGCGGTCCGTCTCGTCAAGGCGGCGCGGTGGCCCGTCACGGTGGTGCCCTGACGGTCCAGCGGCTCCTTGAGAGAGTCGAGCGGCGGGTCCTTCCTGTGACGCCGTGACCCCGTAGAGCTGTGACTGCTGACGCCTGAGTGTCTGTTGTGACTGACGGTGCAAGCGGGGCTCATGGGGCAGGGAACGAGGCATGGTGACGCACTCGTCCCTTCAGGCCATGGTCACTGGGGAACGTGGATGCTAGAAATGTCCCATGGCGAACCGTCTCGCCCGGTTTCGACGTATATCTCTGCGTTCTCTGGCCGGCAAGAGTCCCCGAAGCGTCGCCGGGCAGATGTTCGTGATGCAGGTGGCGCTGGTGGTACTGCTCGTGCTGTGCGCCGTCTTCGCACTCGTCCTGCAGTCCGAGCGAGACACCGGTTCCGAGGCCAAGCGCCGCTCCATTGCCGTCGCCCAGACTTTTGCCCACTCCCCGGGCCTCCTGCCCGCGTTGCGGACGCCCGACCCGACTGCGGTGCTCCAGCCGCTCACCGAGGCGGGGCGCAAGGAGTCGGGTGTCGACTTCATCGTGGTGATGGACACCAAGGGCATCCGCTACACCCATCCCCTGCCGAGCCGGATCGGACACCGGTTCGTGGGCAACATCGGGCCCTCCTTGGCCGGAAGGGTCTACACCGAAAGCGTGCACGGCCCCCTCGGCGACGAGGTGCAGGCCACGGTTCCCGTGAAGAACCCCGCCGGCAAGGTGGTGGCCCTCGTCTCCGCCGGTCTGAAGGTCGAGAACGTGGCCAGTCAGGTGGACCGGCAGCTTCCGATCATCCTGGCCGCGGGTGCCGGTGCGCTCGTGGTGGCCACCGGCGTGACGGCCCTGGTGAGCAGGCGGCTGCGGCGGCAGACCCACAGCCTGGCCCCGGACGAGATGACCCGCATGTACGACCACCATGACGCGGTTCTGCACTCCGTGCGCGAAGGGGTGCTCATCGTCGGCGACGGCGGGCTGCTGCTGCTCGCGAACGACGAGGCCCGGCGGCTGCTGGAGCTGCCCGCGGACGCCGAAGGGCGGCACGTGGCGGAGTTGTCGGCCCTCGACCCCGCAATAGTCGCGCTGCTCATCTCCGGGCGGGAGGCCACCGACGAGGTGTACTTCGCCGGGGAGCGGCTGCTCGCGGTCAACCAGCGGCCCACGGACCGTGACGGAGGACCCAAGGGAACGGTGGTGACGCTGCGCGACTCCACCGAACTCCAGGCGGTGTCCGGCCGGGCGGAGGTCGCCCGCGAGCGGCTCAAGCTGCTGTACGACGCGGGACTGGGCATCGGTACCACGCTCGACGTGATCCGTACCGCGGACGAACTGGCGAAGGTCGCCGTCCCCCGCTTCGCCGACTTCGTCACCGTCGACATCGCCGACGCCGTGCTGCGGGGCGAGGATCCGGCCACCACGGCAACGGACCTGCGACGCACCACGGTGCGTGGCATCCGGAACGACCACCCGCTCTACGAGAAGGGACGCCTGATCGACTTCGTGTCGTCGACGCCCCAGGCGCGCGGCTACAGCACGGGACGCTCCGAACTGGTGACCGACCTGTCGACCGCCACGGGATGGCATGCACAGGACCCCAAGCGCACCAAGGCGATCACTGACTATGGCATCCACTCCCTCATCACCGCTCCGATCCGGGCCCGCGGTGTGGTGCTGGGCATGGCCAACTTCTGGCGCTCCAAGCGGCACCTCCCCTTCGACGACGAGGAGCTGTCGCTCGCGGAGGAGCTGGTGGCCCGCGCCGCGGTCAGCATCGACAACGCCCGCAGGTACACCCGCGAGCACGCCCTGGCGGTCACCCTCCAGCGCAGCCTGTTGCCGCGCGCCCTGCCCGAGCAGAGCGCGCTGGAGATCGGGTACCGCTATCTGCCGGCTCAGTCGGGCGTCAGCGGAGACTGGTTCGACGTGATTCCGCTACCGGGGAGCAGGGTGGCGCTGGCCGTCGGCGACGTGGTCGGCCACGGCCTGCACGCCGCGGCGACGATGGGACGACTGCGGACGGCGGTGCACAACTTCTCCACGCTCGACCTGCCGCCCGACGAGCTACTGGGCCACATGGACGACCTGGTGGGTCGCATCGACCAGGACGAGTCGAGCGCGGAGGCGGCGGGAGTGGTCGGCGCCACCTGCCTGTACGCGATCTACGACCCGGTGACGCGCCGCTGCTCCATGGCCCGCGCGGGCCATGTGAGCCCGGCGCTGGTCCATCCCGGCGGCAGCGTCACGTTCCCCGACCTGCCGGCCGGGCCGCCGCTCGGCCTCGGTGGCATGCCGTTCCAGAAGGCCGAAGTGGAGCTGCCGGAAGGCAGCCAGCTCGTCCTCTACACCGACGGCCTCATCGAGGATCGCAGGCGCGATCCGGACGTGGGCATGGAACTGCTGCGCAGCGCACTGATGGGTCACCCCGACCGGCCGCCGGAGGAGAGCTGCCAGGCCGTGCTGGACGAACTGCTGCCGGCGCGTCCCAAGGACGACGTCGCCCTGCTGATCGCCCGTACCCGGGCGCTGCCGTCCGACCGGGTCGCCGACTGGGACGTGCTGCGCGACCCGGCCGCAGTGGCGGGCATGCGCGTGGCCGTCTCCGACAAGCTCGAGGAGTGGGGTCTGTCCGAGCTCGGCTTCGGTATGGAACTCATCCTGAGCGAACTCATCACGAACGCCATCCGCTACGGCTCCGCGCCCATCCATGTGCGGCTGATCCGCGACCGTACGCTGATCTGCGAGGTGGCCGACGGCAGCAGCACGTCCCCGCATCTGCGGTACGCCGCGACGACCGACGAGGGAGGCCGGGGCCTGTTCCTGGTGTCGCGGATGGCCGAGCGCTGGGGCACGCGCTACACACCCCAGGGCAAGGTGATCTGGGCCGAGCAGGCGGTGCCGGGGACCGCCGAGGACCTCGGCCTGACGTGGTGCGACGTGGACTCGGCCCTTTCCGACTGACGGGTCGGCGGGCGGAAGCCCGGGGGTGCGCCGGACGTGGAACAGACGGTCTTCGGTCGGCGGCGCCACCGGTGGACAGGGTTCAGTCGAGATCCATGCCGAGCGCGGCGTCCGGACGGCAGAAGGGACATGCCTCCACCATCGGATCCATCAAGGCCGCCCGTGCCTCCTGGGCGCCGATCGGGTGCTTCGTCCCGCCGCTCGTACAGTCGGCGGTGTGACTGCGGGCGGGCTCGGGTCCCACCGCCCTCTTCTGCTGCTCGACGGTGAAGCCGGACGCCTCCTTCGCGTGGTGCGTCGTCGCGAGCGCGGGGGCCGACGAACGGCGCTGTGAGCGCGGCGTCGGTCGTGCGGATCGCTGTTCCTCCGCGCGTCCCAGCGCCTCACGTACGGCGTCGTACTGAAGTCGCAGGTAGATGCCTACCGTCTCGTTCTCGGCCACCCGCTCTTTCAAGTACGCCAGGATGGCGCGGAGCCGGGCCGGATCCGGTGGTAGTTCGGTCATGGAGCTCACCCGTCCCGCTCAGGACCGTGCTCCTCGCCCGAGGCTGCCCTCGCCTCGCCCCGGTCCCCGCAGCGCCGTGCACCCGCCCGCGGTACGTCCCCGCTCCTGCCGGTGGCTGTGAAAGAACGCCGCCGTAGACAGCCGGTACGGGCGCCGCCGCAGTTCGGCTGGACCGGGCCGTTCGGCGAGCTGCCGGGGTGTCGCGCTCCACTTCTGCCGTGCCTGGACGAGGTCGTCGGGGAAACCATGCCGCATGACCGGATTCAATCATGTGTTCGATTTCGCGGTCGACAGCGGCCGACGGCTCTGTGACTCGCAGCGATAGTTGGCCACTCGCAGTGCTAGTTGGCCACGACGGCGTCCTGGGTGGCTTGTCCTGAACCTCGATTTCTGAGGCGAGTCCAGGCCACCCTTGCCGAGTCCGGTGGCAAACGAACCGCAGGCGTTTGCTCGGCGTGCGGTCACAGGCTGAGGAGTACGCGGCCGAAGGGCCCGCCTTCGATGAGGTGACGCTGGGCCTCGGAGGCCTGTTCCAGGGGGAAGACGCGGTCGATGAGAGGAGTGATCTCCTTGTGGGCGGCCAGGTCCAGGAGCTTGGCGTTGGCCGTGTCGATCTGCTCCTGGGTGAACAGGGCGAACAGGAAGCCGTGTACGTGGGCGGCCTTCCAGATCAGGTCGGTGACGTTGATCTCGGTCTGCATGCCGGCGGAGTAGCCGATGCTGATCAGGGTGCCGCCCCGGGCGAGCGCGCCGATGGCCTGTCCGGTGATCGGTCCGGCGACGCCGTCGAGGACGACGTCGACGCCCTTGCCGTTGGTGAGCCGGGCGACCCCGTCGCGCAGCGACTCGCGGCTGAGGTCGATGGCCTCGTAGCCAGCTGCCCGGCTCCGCTCGGCCTTGGCCGTGGAGGTGGCGGTGGTGATCGCGAGCGACGCGCCCAGATGCCGTGCGATCTCGACGCCGCCCTGGCCGACCGCGCCGCCGCTTCCGGGGGCGAGCACGGTGCCGCCTGGCTGGAACTTGGCCAGCTCGGTGAGGGCGAGGTAGGCGGTCAGGTAGCCGACGCCCGTGGACAGCGCTGCGGCGGTGGTGTTGTCGATCCCGTCCGGGACGGTCAGCAGGTGGGCCGGATCGACGGTGACGTACTCGGCCCAGGTGCCGTCGGCGGTGACGCCGTAGCGGCCGCCGCTGATCATGACCCGGGTGCCCGCCGCCAGATCGCTGTCGCCGGGCTCTTCGACCGTCCCTACGCCGGTGCCTCCTGGGGTGATCGGGAAGGGCTTGACCGCGCCCCGCTTGCCGCTGCGCACGGTGTCGTCCAATGGCTGGATGCCCGCCAGGGTCAGCCGGACCAGGGCCTGCCCGCTCCGGGGCTCGGGCCTGGGGGTGTCCACC
Source organism: Streptomyces chiangmaiensis (assembly GCF_036281785.1). Taxonomy (NCBI): domain Bacteria; kingdom Bacillati; phylum Actinomycetota; class Actinomycetes; order Kitasatosporales; family Streptomycetaceae; genus Streptomyces; species Streptomyces chiangmaiensis. The sequence goes on from NZ_JAYWVC010000010.1 coordinate 89,345, forward strand.
GGGTGGAGGACGTCGTAGTCGCCGAACTGGTTGTACTGGATTGCTCGCATCGTCTTGGCCTTCCACGGTGTCTGTTCGTGAGACGCGATGCGCTTCCCTGGGGGTGCTTCGTCGAGGTGGGGGTTGCCATCGCGCCTCGAGGGTGCGCTCCGCACAGGTAAAGCGATCGCTCTACTTCAAACCTAACGCCGAAGGCGTCCCAGGTAAAGTGATTGCTGTACTTGCGGGTGTGTGCCCCGAGACGCCGCCGGCACCTGCGAGCCACAGATCGTGAAGAAGCGGCAACGACGGCTGACCGGCGTCGACGAGATGATGCTGTCGCTGTCCGCGAAGGGCCTCACTCACGGGGAGATCTCGGCTCATCTCGCCGAGGTGTACGGCGCCGAGGTGCCCAAGCAGACCATCTCCATGCGCTGCGCCGTCGGTCGGGAGCCCAGTGGGGTGGCGCTCTCCTGCGAGCGGCGGCCGAGGCCGGCGTGGGTGTAGCGCGTTCTGATCTCGTCGATCAGGGAGCCGGACTGAGTGGAGCCGTCATCGGTGACTACGCTGAGCACACCTTCCCGACCCGCGCTGCGAACGCGAGCTTACTCGGAGACCTTCAAGGATCATTCGGGAAGGTACGCCCTTGGCGTTCGGCCCGAGACTGATCCACAGGTTCCGAGCATTGCTCCGGTTCAGAGCCATGATCAATCTCCGCGCTACATCTGGTACCTCAACTACTCACACCCGCGCCTCACCGCCGAAGGGTGTTGTCACGTTGTCGGGTGCATGATCGTCTGACGGTGTGTCGGGGTGTGGTGAAGCCTGGCATCGGGTCCTGGGTCAGGCTGCGGTGGCCGTCGGCCACGCCGGTGATCTGGTCCCAGAGGGTGAAGCGGAGGGTCATCTCGAAGCGGTGCTGCGG
>NZ_JAYWVC010000100.1:0-29398 GCF_036281785.1 Streptomyces chiangmaiensis
TCAGCCCGATCAAGAAGGTAGGACCTGATAAGGACGAGACTAGATTTCAAAGCCTGTGCCGGCGTGGGCGTCGTCATCGACCGATTGATGGCGTCCCGCGGGCTTGACGGCGTCACGTGCGTCGGATGACCAGCACGGCCACGTCGTCGAGGTGGTCTACCGCGACCGCGGCGTCGAGGATGCGGTCGGCGGTCTCCTCGGCGTTCAGCCCGTCGTGGAGGGCCGCGCCGGCCAGTGTTCCGGCTCGCTCCATTCCGGCTTCCAACGTCAGGCCCGGGCCTTCGACCAGGCCGTCGGTGACCATGACCAGAGCGCTGCCCTTGTCCAGGGTGAACGTCTCCTCGCGGTACTGGGTGTCGGGCACGACTCCCAGGACCGGCCCGCCCGGCAGCACGCGGATGCTGTGGCTGCCGTCCCTGCACGCGTACAGCACCGGCACGTGGCCGGCGCTGGTGCCGGTGACCTGTCCGTCGCGCGGGTCGATGTGCAGCATGGTGCAGCTGGCGAAGCGTGCCGCGCCCATCGTGACGAGCAGCTCGTTGGTGCACGTCAGCACTGTTCCCGGATGCGCTTCGCGGGCGGCGATCCCGCGCATGAACGAGCGCACTTGTCCCATGAAAGCGGCGGCGTCCACGTCGTGCCCTTGGGCGTCGCCGATCTCCAGTGCGACCGCGCCGTCGGGCATCACGAAGGCGTCGTACCAGTCCCCGCCGATATCCAGCCCGTCTCGGCTGGGCCGGTAGCGGGCGGCGACCTCCAGGCCCGCTAGGTGTTCGGGCAGCGTGGGGAGCATGGTCTGCTGCAGCGCCGTGGCCAGCTCGACTCGTGCCTGCTGCAACCTGATGCGCCGCAGTGCCTGGCCTGCCAGGTCGGCCAGCGTACCCATGAGGGTCCGCTCCTCCAGGGACGGCCGGTATCCGCAGGGGTAGAACACCGTCCACGCCCCAAGCGGCTGATTGCCGGTCTCGCTGAGGGGGGTGATCGAGACGGCATAGTCGGGGCCGAGTCGGCCGATCCACGGAAAATCGACCGCGTGTGGCCAGCGGCGGATGTAATCCTCCCGGTCGGGGATGCACTGCGGCCGGCCGGTGCGAATCGCCTCGGGTATTGGGCCGGGATCGTCCAGCGGCATGCCGTGCAGGAACTCGACCTCGCGCATGGTTATCCCGGCATCGGTGGAGACGCGCAGGCGGCCTTCGTCGACGAGTGCGAGCAGGGCGCCGCTGGCACCGAAGGTTGCGGCGAGCCGGGTCAGGATGACCTGCTGCAGTTCCTGTTCTGTGGCTGCGGTGATCAAGGCGGAGGAGAAGGCGGCGGTGTCTTTGGCGTGCTGTCGCTCGGCAGCCAGCGCGGCCCGCGCCTTCTTCTTGCGATTCTCCTGCTTGGTGTCGTCGCGGACCAGCCCGAAGACCCGCTCGGGGCCGCCATACCCCAACTGCATCCGACGGGTCCGAACGGCCAGTCGGTGCCAGCCATCGTGCGGGGTGAGGTACCGCAACCTCACCCAGGGGGACTGGACGGTGGGCGGGCGCAGGAGCTGCCGCAAGGCCGCCTGATCGTCAGAGTGCACTGCCGAGATCACTTTAGAAAGGTAAGTATGGGGATCCGGGAAGGTCGCGGCCAGGGCGGGTGCGCCACCGAGCCACTCCAGCTGGTGCTCCTGGGGTGAATACATCCACAGGCCAAGGTCGGCGGCCTTGGTGGCCAGCCGGAACGGGATCAGCAGGCTGGCCAGGTCGTTCCGCGCGTCCAGCGCGTGCACCCAGACCAGCTGCTCGCCACTTGCGGGATCCTTCACCTGCCGCGACTCGAGCAAGCAGGCAACGGCTGCTCCGCCCGGCCCGGGGAAGGTCAGTACCCGCATTGCGACCGTCTTCGTCGTGGCAGCGTGGACCACGAGACTCTTGGCCTTGACCCCCTCGCTTGCGGGCCACAGATCACCGAAGTCACGTCCCAGGCACTGCTCCGCCGGCCTGCCCAGCGCGGTGGCCATCGCAGCGTTGAGACCGTTGATGACACCGTCCAGCGTCAGCAGAGCCGCTGGGTCAGCCCTTCGGAGGAGTTCGTCCGAGGCGTCCATCTGTGGCTCCCTGGCGAATACCAAAACAGCCTCTTCAGCCATAGTCGCGCATTTTGCCGCGATATCTTGGTGAAGGGTGTGTTTGACCGCTGCGCTGAGTGACGACGGCAGGGGACTCGCTGGAAACGGTGGACGGCCGTGGCTGGGCTCGCTCACGAGCAGCGTGCACGCATCGCCCGTTGGCCCACACGCCGCTCACACGCGATTAGCGCGCAACAGTGAGAAAGAGCGGGACCCAGTGAGACTGGGTCCCGCTCTTCGTGTTTGGCATCCGCGCTGGTCAACCGCATGATCGTGCTGGTTGAGGCGAAGTGCCCCCGGCAGGATTCGAACCTGCGCACACGGCTCCGGAGGCCGTTGCTCTATCCCCTGAGCTACGGGGGCGTGTCAGCCGTTCTCTTCGGCGACGGGTAGAACCCTACCAGCTCTTTCGCTGTCGTCATGAACAGGTTTCTCGGGCCATGGGTCGCCCGCGGTCCCCTTGGGCCCAGGCCCTGCGTCGAGCACGGCTACCTCGAGAACCCGCGGGTGTCGAGCGCCGCTCCCTCGGGCAAGGCTCCCCGGTGCAGCTCCCCTCCCGGAGGAAGGGCTGAAGACGAAGTACTGGGCAACGGCCTCCTTGGCCAAGGGGGCCGTCTCGGCCCTTGGCAAGGCGCAGCGGCGATCGTGCTTCCCCCGGACGGGGTGGAAGTGGGGAAAACCCGGACGCGGCCCCTCGCGTCGACCTACTCTCGAGTTGTGTCAGGCGCGTCCGGTCGGGTGCTTGTTGTGGACGACAACAAGGTCATCCGGCAGCTGATCAGGGTCAACCTCGAGCTGGAGGGTATCGAGGTCGTGACCGCGGCCGATGGTGCCGAGTGTCTGGACGTCGTCCATCATGTGCGGCCGGACGTGGTCACCCTGGATGTCGTGATGCCGCGGCTCGATGGATTGCGGACCGCCGCGCGGCTGCGTTCCGATCCGCGGACGCGAGAGCTTCCCCTCGCCATCGTCAGCGCTTGCACGCAGTACGAGGTCGAGAGCGGCCTCGATGTGGGTGTCGACGCCTTCCTCGCCAAGCCGTTCGAGCCCTCCGAACTTGTCGAACTGGTGAAGGAACTGATGGAGCGTCGAGGGCGCGTCGATGCATTCCGGTCCGTCGGCGGGGCCGGCACCGGTGCCACGTTCGGCAGTGGCCGCGATTCCGGGGAGGCCGAGCGGGCCGGGCACGCGGACCATGCGGGCCGCGCGGGGGCCTGAGCGGCTTTGTGCCCCTCGGGGGGATCCAGCGACTTGATCATCGATCGGCGTATCCCCCGGCCACCCCGTCCGAGCCCTTCCGCCCTCCCTGCCGCCGAGTCCTCCCAGGGCACCCGATCGTCCCCTCCAGGCCACCCACCGGGGACCCCACCGCGGCACCCCGACCACCGCAACAACGCAACCTTGACGGCACCCCGCCCACACACCCGACCCCCGTCCACATTCCGGACTTCCGCCCAAACCAGTTCGCAGACCCACCCCCCACCTCCCATACCCTTGTCCCGTGACCCCCGTCGAGCTCTCCGGCACCGTGCTGCGCGCGGTGCGGGATGCTGTGGACGGGGGGGAACTCAGCGTGGCCGTGCCCGCACGTGCCGTCGTCACTCCGCCCGGGCCCGGCGGCCGTGGCGACTACGCCACCAACATCGCCCTGCAGCTCGCCCGTCCCGCCGGCCGGTCGGCCCTCCAGGTCGCCGAGATCCTGCGGCGCCACCTCCGTGACACGGCCGGAGTGGCCGACGTCGAGATCACCGGGCCCGGCTTCCTCAACATCCACCTCGAAGGGGCCACTGCCGCTGCCGCCCTCGTCCAGGAGATCCTCCAAGGCAGCAGGAATGCCCAGGGCGAGCAGCACGTCCACCAGGATGAGGGCGTCCACCGGGATGAGGGCGTCCACCAGGATGAGGGCGTCCACCGGGATGAGGGCGTCCACCGGGATGAGGACGTCCACCAGGTTCAGGAGGTCCACGGGAGCGATCGCCACAGCAACATCGGCGTCAACAGCCGCCTGGAGATCGACGGCGACCCCGATATTGACGGCGACCCCGATATTGACGGCAACCCTGATACCGGCAGCGACCCAGACATCAGTAGCAAGCGAGATATCAGCAGCAAGCCAGATGTCAGCAGCGACCCCGACATCGGCCGCACCCCCGACATCGGCCGCAACCCCGCTGTCCGCAGCAGACCGGACACCGGCGGACACGGCAGCCGCAACCGCACCCCCCGCCTCTCCTACGGCCACACCTCCGCCCTCCAGGGCCTCGTCGTCGCCCTCCGTATCCCCTACGAGATCCGGGCCGAAGTCGTCGCCGACACCCTCGTCCGGATCATCGCCACCCAGGGCGGCCGTGCCGAAGTCGATCATGCGCGTCCCGGCGAGCGCGTTGATCTGCGGCCCGTGCCGGCGCCAGAGGACCCCGCACCCCTCGGGCCCGACGCCGCCCGCTGGGCGTTGCTGTATCCGGCGCCGCACGACCGGCCCCGGATCACCGCCGATCATCTGCTGCAGCGCGAGAGCAACCCCCTGTTCCGCGTCCGTTATGCCCATGCCCGCGCCCGTGCGCTCGGCCGTAACGCCGCTCGGCTGGGGTTCGAGGCCGTCCCCGGTGACCTGGCGGACGTTTCCGCTGCCACCCCGGTCGTCCGCGCCCTCGCCGAGTATCCGAACGCCCTCACCCAGGCGGCCTCCCACCGCGCGCCCGACCGGCTCGCCCGCCATCTCGTGGCCGTCGCCGATGCCCTGCTCGCCTTTCAGCACACCGTGCTTCCGCTCGGCGACGAGAAACCCTCGGCCGCCCACCGGGCCCGGCTCGCCCTCGCCGAAGCCGCCGGGACGGTGCTGGCCGGCGGCCTGTCCCTGCTCGGCATCAGCGCACCCGACTATCTCTGAGAGAGCCCAGATCCCACCATGAGCCGTTCCGCACACCCCGCCGGGCCCCGCCACGCCGACGTCCTGCCCGAGGGCCACTACTTCGCACCGCCCGCCGACCTCAACGCACTCGACCCCAAGGTGTGGGCGCACACCGTCGGCCGCAACGCCGACGGCGTGGTCGCCGTCGGCGGGATCGACGTCAAGGCGCTCGCCGAACAGTTCGGCACCCCCGCCTACTTCATCGACGAGGCGGACTTCCGCGCTCGGGCCCGGGCCTGGCGCACCGCCTTCGGGCCCGGCGCCGACGTCTTCTACGCGGGGAAGGCGTTCCTGTCCCGTGCCGTCGTGCGCTGGCTGTACGAGGAGGGACTGAACCTCGACGTCTGCTCGGGCGGTGAGCTCGCCACTGCCCTCTCGGGCGGCATGCCTGCCGACCGCATCGCCTTCCACGGCAACAACAAGTCCACCGAGGAGATCACCAGGGCCATCGAGTCCGGCGTCGGGCGGATCGTGCTCGACTCCTTCCAGGAGATCGTCCGGGTGGCGCACATCGCCTCGTCGCTCCGCAGGCGGCAGCGCGTCCAGATCCGGGTCACCGTCGGCGTCGAGGCACACACCCACGAGTTCATCGCCACCGCCCACGAGGACCAGAAGTTCGGCATCCCGCTCGCCGACGGACAGGCCGCGGAGGCCGTGCGCCGGGCCCTCCAGCTCGAGGGGCTGGAGGTCATCGGCATCCACAGCCACATCGGGTCTCAGATCTTCGACATGTCGGGCTTCGAGGTGGCGGCCCACCGGGTCGTGGGGCTTTTGAAGGACATCCGGGACGAGCACGGCATCGAGCTGCCCGAGATCGACCTCGGGGGTGGGCTCGGGATCGCATACACCAGTGACGACGATCCGCGTGAGCCGCACGAGATCGCCAAGGCCCTCACCGAGATCGTCTCCCGCGAGTGCGAGGCCGCCCGCCTGCGGACTCCTCGTATCTCCGTCGAGCCGGGGCGCGCCATCGTCGGGCCCACCGCCTTCACGTTGTACGAGGTCGGCACCATCAAGCCCCTCGACGGGCTGCGCACCTACGTCTCCGTCGACGGCGGCATGTCGGACAACATCCGCACCGCGCTGTACGACGCCGACTACAGCGTCGCCCTCGTCTCCCGTACCTCCGACGCCGAGCCGATGCTGGTGCGTGTGGTCGGCAAGCACTGCGAGAGCGGGGACATCGTGGTGCGGGACGCCTTCCTGCCCGCCGATCTCGCGCCCGGCGATCTCCTCGCCGTGCCCGCCACGGGCGCCTACTGCCGGTCGATGGCGAGCAACTACAACCACGTGCTCCGCCCGCCCGTCGTGGCCGTGAACGACGGCGAGGCCCGTGTGATCGTGCGTCGCGAGACGCAGGAGGACCTGCTGCGTCTCGACGTGGGGTGAGTGCCCGGACGCTGTCCCGGGGGCCGCTGATCCGGCGGGAGATCTTCCCGCCTTCTGCCGTCGGGAAGATGAAATAGATGTCTCACGATTCGGATAAAGGGCGGAAAGCGCCGTCCGGTGAGTGAGACTGGTCCAACCGTAGACCGCATGAGGAAACGAGGTCGGATGATGCGTACGCGTCCGCTGAAGGTGGCGCTGCTGGGCTGTGGGGTTGTCGGCTCAGAGGTGGCGCGCATCATGACGACGCACGCCGACGATCTCGCTGCCAGGATCGGGGCCCCTGTCGAGCTGGCCGGGGTCGCCGTCCGCAGGCCCTCCAAAGTGCGGCAGGGCATCCCCGCCGAGCTGGTCACCACCGATGCCACCGCCCTCGTCAAACGCGGGGACATCGACGTCGTGGTGGAGGTCATCGGGGGGATCGAGCCCGCCCGGACCCTCATCACCACCGCCTTCGAGCACGGTGCGTCGGTCGTCTCGGCCAACAAGGCGCTCGTCGCCCAGGACGGGGCCGACCTCCACGCGGCGGCGGAGGAGCACGATCGCGATCTGTACTACGAGGCCGCCGTCGCCGGTGCCATCCCGCTGATCCGTCCGCTGCGCGAGTCGCTCGCCGGCGACAAGGTCAACCGGGTGCTGGGAATCGTCAACGGGACCACCAACTTCATCCTCGACAAGATGGACTCGACGGGCGCCGGGTACCAGGAGGCCCTCGACGAAGCCACCGCCCTCGGATACGCGGAGGCCGACCCGACCGCCGACGTCGAGGGGTTCGACGCGGCCGCCAAGGCCGCCATCCTCGCCGGGATCGCCTTCCACACGCGTGTGCGCCTCGACGACGTCTACCGTGAGGGCATGACCGAGGTCACCGCCGCCGACTTCGCCTCGGCGAAGGGGATGGGGTGCACGATCAAGCTGCTCGCCATCTGCGAGCGTGCCGCCGACGGGGGCTCGGTCACCGCGCGCGTGCACCCCGCCATGATTCCGCTGACCCATCCGCTCGCCTCCGTGCGCGGCGCGTACAACGCCGTCTTCGTCGAGTCGGACGCCGCCGGTCAGTTGATGTTCTACGGGCCCGGTGCCGGTGGCGCGCCGACCGCCTCCGCCGTTCTCGGTGACCTCGTCGCCGTGTGCCGCAACCGTCTCAGCGGGGCCACCGGGCCCGGCGAGTCCGCCTACGCGGCCCTGCCGGTGTCCCCGATGGGTGATGTCGTCACGCGCTACCACATCAGCCTCGACGTGGCCGACAAACCGGGTGTTCTCGCCCAGGTCGCCACCGTTTTCGCCGAGCACGACGTTTCGATCGATACGGTTCGCCAGCAGGGCAAGGACGGCGAGGCCTCCCTCGTCGTCGTCACCCATCGTGCGTCCGACGCGTCCCTGGCCGGGACCGTCGAGGCGCTGCGCAGCCTCGACACCGTGCGGGGTGTCGCCAGCATCATGCGGGTTGAAGGAGAGTAGCCAGCAATGACCCACCAGTGGCGCGGAATCATCGAGGAGTACCGGGACAGGCTGCCGGTGTCCGACAGTACGCCCGTCGTGACGCTCCGCGAGGGCGGCACTCCGCTCGTGCCCGCGCAGGTGCTCTCCGAGCGCACCGGCTGTGAGGTTCATCTCAAAGTGGAGGGCGCCAACCCCACCGGATCCTTCAAGGACCGCGGTATGACCATGGCCATCAGCAAGGCCAAAGAAGAGGGCGCCAAGGCCGTCATCTGCGCCTCCACGGGCAACACCTCCGCCTCGGCAGCCGCCTACGCCGTACGGGCCGGGATGGTGTCGGCCGTACTTGTGCCCAGGGGCAAGATCGCGCTGGGCAAGATGGGGCAGGCCCTCGTGCACGGCGCGAAGATCCTCCAGGTGGACGGCAACTTCGACGACTGCCTCACCCTCGCGCGGGCGCTGTCCGACAACTACCCGGTCGCGCTGGTCAATTCCGTCAACCCGGCGCGTATCGAGGGGCAGAAGACGGCGTCCTTCGAGATCGTCGACATGCTCGGCGACGCCCCCGACATCCATGTCCTGCCGGTCGGCAACGCGGGCAACATCACGGCCTACTGGAAGGGCTACAAGGAGTACGCCGCGGACGGTGTCGCCCGGCGGACCCCGCGCATGTGGGGTTTCCAGGCCTCCGGCTCGGCACCGATCGTGCGCGGCGAGGTCGTGAAGGACCCCTCGACCATCGCCACCGCGATCCGCATCGGCAACCCCGCGTCCTGGAAGTACGCCCTGGCGGCGAGGGATGAATCGGGCGGGTTCATCGATGAGGTGACGGACCGTGAAATTCTGCGCGCCTACCGTCTGTTGGCCGCGCAGGAGGGCGTCTTCGTGGAGCCCGCGTCCGCCGCGTCCGTCGCCGGCCTGCTGAAGGCCGCCGAGCGGGACATGGTCGACCCCGGGCAGCGGATCGTGTGCACCGTCACCGGAAACGGCCTCAAGGACCCCGACTGGGCCGTCGCGGGCGCCCCGCAGCCGGTCACGGTCCCGGTCGACGCGGCCGCGGCCGCCGAGCGGCTCGGACTTGAGTAACGCGGGCGCTGCCGGGGGATAACCCTGATGGCATCCCGCAGAGGGGAGCACAGGGGGCTTACGACACGCATCGTGCGCCTCCCGTGCGCCCTATGTCGCCACAGAACCTTCCTTCGATAGGCTGTACCGAACCCGCCCGCCGCATATGCCGCGGTACCGCGTCGTCCCTGCGGCCCGGCCCTCGGGTTTCCCGCACGTATCGAAAGTCACTCGACCATCACGCAGCTCAAGGAGAGTCATCGAGCGATGGCCGGTCCAGCGTTCCGCGCCGCCGCCGTCCGGGTGCGCGTCCCCGCCACCAGCGCCAATCTCGGCCCGGGCTTCGACGCCCTCGGCCTCGCGCTGGGGCTGTACGACGACGTGGTCGTCCGAGTGGCCGACTCCGGGCTGCACATCGACATTGCGGGTGAGGGCAGCGAGACGCTTCCGCGTGACGAGAGCCATCTCCTCGTACGGTCGCTGCGTGCCGCCTTCGACTCCCTGGGCGGACAGCCGCGCGGCCTGGAGATCGTGTGCGCCAACCGTATTCCGCACGGCCGCGGCCTCGGCTCTTCCTCCGCCGCCATCTGCGCCGGCATCGTCGCCGCGCGCGCCGTGTCCATAGGTGGCGACAGCCGGCTCGACGACGTCGCGCTGCTGGAACTCGCCACCGAGGTCGAGGGTCACCCGGACAATGTCGCGGCGTGCCTCCTCGGCGGTTTCACGCTCTCCTGGATGGAACGAGGCGCAGCCCGCGCGATCCGCATGGACCCCGTCGATTCCGTCGTTCCGGTGGTTTTCGTTCCCGGAAAGCCGGTTCTGACCGAGACGGCGCGCGGTCTGCTCCCGCGCACCGTGCCGCACGTCGACGCAGCCGCCAACGCGGGCCGCGCCGCACTGCTCGTCGAGGCGCTGACCAGGCGCCCCGAGCTGCTGCTGCCCGCCACGGAGGATCGTCTCCACCAGGAGTACCGGGCCCCGGCCATGCCGGAGAGTGCGGCGCTGGTGGAGCGGCTGCGAGGCGACGGGATCCCCGCGGTGATCTCCGGCGCGGGACCCACCGTCCTGGCGCTGGCCGACGGCGCGAGCGCCGACAAGGTGGCCGATCTGGCGGGCGAGGGCTGGGCCGCCAACCGGCTGGAGCTGGACAGCCAGGGAGCGAGCGTGCTGCCGCTTGCGTCCTGACACACGGTTGCCGGATTTCGAGAGGGGGAATGTTTGTTGGATCCGGTAGTGTTAACCTCAAGTCTGCACCCAACCCCGCCATGGCTAGGTGCTTCGTGTCCCCGTCCGGGACAACCATTCTTCCGGGAGCCTCCCAAGCCGCACTGTGCTTCGTTTCGCGTACGTGAGCATCACGTCGTACGCGGGCGCTGAGCGGATTGCCGAGCACGCTCCGGAATCGGCGTGACCGAGCCGAGTGACACAACCGAGTGGCACGGCTTCGGGAAGCGCCAATCACCAGATATCTCTTCCGCCGCATTGGCGGACCACCGCCCCGGCACGGTCCACACAGACGGGATCGAAGTCGGACAGCACAACCGGTCGCCGAGCCAGACAGGCCGACGTCCGCTCCAGGGAAGGACCCTTCGTGAGCGACACCACCGATCTGATGGGCGCACGTGTCGAGGAGACCGCTGCCGCGCCCGCCACGGACGCCTCCGCGCCTGCCACCGGTGCCGGCTCCCGGCGGCGCCGCGGTACCGGCCTCGAGGGCATGGTGCTGGCCGAGCTGCAGCAGGTCGCATCCGGCCTCGGCATCAGGGGCACGGCGCGCATGCGCAAGAGCCAGCTGATCGAGGTCATCAAGGAGGCGCAGGCCGGGGGTGCCCCGGCCAAGGCCGAGGCAGCCACCGAGACCAAGCCCAAGCGCCGGGCCACCTCCAGGACCCGTACCGGCGACGAGGCCGCCGCGGCCGAACCCCGGGCGGAGAAGGCGGCCGAGGAGTCCGCGGCACCGCAGCAGATCGAGATTCCCGGCCAGGGAGCCGGTGACGACGCCCAGGCCGAGCGTCGCCGCCGTCGCGCCACAGCGGAGGCGGGCAGCCCCGAGACGGTCGCCGCCGAGGCGAAGAGCGAACCGAAGACCGAGACGCCCGCGCAGCCGCAGGGCGACGGCAGGGCCGACGGCGGCGAGGGCGAGGGCCGCCGTCGTGACCGCCGCGACCGCGGGCGTGATCGCGACCGCCGTGGCAAGGGCGACGACCAGCAGCAGGGCCAGGGCGGCCAGCAGCGTCAGCAGCAGGGCCAGCAGCAGGGCGGCGGCCGCCAGGACCGGGCGCAGCAGGACGACGACGACTTCGAAGGCGGCCGGCGCGGCCGGCGTGGCCGGTACCGCGACCGCCGTGGCCGCCGTGGCCGCGACGACCTCGCCGCCGAGCCGCAACTGGCCGACGACGACGTCCTGATCCCCGTCGCGGGCATCCTGGACATCCTCGACAACTATGCCTTCATCCGTACGTCGGGCTACCTGCCCGGGCCGAACGACGTGTACGTCTCGCTCGCCCAGGTCCGCAAGAACGGCCTGCGCAAGGGCGACCACATCACCGGCGCGGTCCGTCAGCCGAAGGAAGGCGAGCGGCGCGAGAAGTTCAACGCGCTGGTCCGCCTCGACTCCGTCAACGGCATGGCGCCCGAACACGGCCGTGGCCGCCCGGAGTTCAACAAGCTCACCCCGCTGTACCCACAGGACCGGCTCCGTCTGGAGACCGACCCGGGCGTGCTGACCACGCGGATCATCGACCTGGTGTCGCCGATCGGCAAGGGCCAGCGCGGACTGATCGTGGCCCCGCCGAAGACCGGCAAGACCATGATCATGCAGGCGGTCGCCAACGCGATCACCCACAACAACCCCGAGTGCCACCTGATGGTCGTCCTCGTCGACGAGCGTCCGGAAGAGGTCACCGACATGCAGCGGTCGGTCAAGGGCGAGGTCATCTCCTCGACCTTCGACCGCCCGGCCGAGGACCACACCACGGTCGCCGAGCTGGCCATCGAGCGGGCCAAGCGCCTGGTGGAGCTGGGTCACGACGTCGTCGTGCTGCTCGACTCGATCACGCGTCTGGGCCGTGCGTACAACCTCGCCGCGCCGGCCTCCGGACGCATCCTGTCCGGTGGTGTCGACTCCACGGCCCTCTACCCGCCGAAGCGCTTCTTCGGCGCGGCCCGGAACATCGAGGACGGCGGTTCGCTGACCATCCTCGCCACCGCCCTGGTGGACACCGGGTCCCGTATGGACGAGGTGATCTTCGAGGAGTTCAAGGGCACCGGCAACATGGAGCTCAAGCTCGACCGGAAGCTCGCCGACAAGCGCATCTTCCCGGCGGTGGACGTCGACGCGTCCGGCACCCGCAAGGAGGAGATCCTGCTCGCCAACGACGAGCTCGCCATCGTCTGGAAGCTGCGCCGGGTGCTGCACGCGCTCGACCAGCAGCAGGCGATCGAGCTGCTCCTCGACAAGATGAAGCAGACGAAGTCGAACGTCGAGTTCCTGATGCAGATCCAGAAGACGACGCCCACGCCGAACGGCGACTGAGCCCGTCCGAAGCCCCGAGGGCCGTTCCCGCCGTCATCCGGCGGGGCGGCCCTCTGTGCTGTGCGGACGCCGGGCACCGGCCCGGCCCCTCCGTGGATGCGCCTGAACGAGATGTTCGCCACAGAGATCAGTGTCGGTACCGGTTTCCGGTACTACGCCCTCTGCGGGTGAAACCCCAGGTGAGCCGCGTTCCCCGGCGAGCTGCGGTCACACGCTGCGACCATCCGCCCACGAGGTGGGCACCGTGCGTCGTGCAACCCTTGCTCCGGTTCCTCCGTCTGACCGTACGGAGCGACCATGGAGCGATGGGGATCCCAGGGGGTCCCGCGGCTCGACGCAGCCGAATGCTCCGGACAGGCTCGCCACTGACCAGGCGTGACCCTGAATACAGGGGGTACCCGACCGGGACGAGGACTGAGGAGCACATGCCTGCCGAGAGCACGCCGGACGCCGGCATAGCCGACGAAGCCGCGACGCCGCCCGGGCCACGAGGCCCGGCCAAGGGCCGCCGCCGCAAGCCCCGGGGCAAGGGACACCGGGCCCTCCTCGTCACGGCCTGGACCGCCGCAGGCATCGTGGTGCTCGGCGGCACCGGTGTCGGCTACCTGTACTTCAAGCTCAACGGCAACATCAAGAGCGTCGACATCAATCAGGCCCTCGGCACCCACCGGCCCGCGAAGGTCGACAACGGCTCCGAGAACATCCTGGTCCTGGGCTCGGACACCCGCTCCGGCAGCAACAAGAAGCTCGGCGGCGGAACCGACGGCGGCAGCGCCCGCTCCGACACGGCCATGATCGTGCACCTTTACAAGGGCCACAAGCAGGCCAGCGTGGTCTCCGTCCCGCGCGACACCCTCGTCGACCGCCCGGAGTGCACCGACAGCAAGGGGAACACGCAGCCGGCGGCCTCGGGCGTGATGTTCAACTCCGCGTACTCCACCGGTGGTGCCGCGTGTGCCGTGAAGACCGTGGAGTCGATCAGCGGCATCCGCATGGACCACTACGTCGAGGTGGACTTCGAGGGCTTCCAGAAGCTGATCGACGACCTCGGCGGCGTCCAGGTGTCCACCACCAAGGACATCGACGACCCGGACAGCCACCTCGCCCTCAAGGCCGGCACGCACACCCTCGACGGCCAGCAGGCGCTCGGGCTGGTCCGCACCCGGCACGGCGTGGGCGACGGCTCCGACCTGGGCCGCATCCAGCTCCAGCAGGCCTTCATCAAGGCGCTGGTCAACCAGGTCAAGCAGGTCGGCATCCTGACCAGCCCGACCAAGCTGGTGGACCTGGCCGACACCGCGACCAAGGCCGTCACCACCGACTCCGATCTGGCCTCCGTCAAGGCCCTGGCGTCCTTCGCCACCGGGCTGAAGGGAATCAGCTCGTCCCACATGAACATGGTGACGATGCCGGTCCGGTACGACCCGGTGAACCCCAACCGGGTCCTGGAGGAGAAGGCCAAGGCGCGACTGATATGGGACGCCTTGAAGAACGACAAGCCGATCCCGGCGAGTGCGGCGCGGGGCACGGCGACCGGCGAGGCCAAGGGCGTCGTGACGTCGTCCTGAGCCCGGCGGGGCCGTCTGCGGCAGGCGCCGCCGAGCCCGGTCACGGCTGGGAATAGATCACCTGTGCCCCCGGTTTTGGGGGATGCGGTCAGTCCTGGCAGACTGGTACGTCGGCTCCGGTTCACGCTCCCGCATCCCGCGTCTGCGACCCGGCGCCCTCCCGAAACCTAGGAGACACCTTGAAGCGCGACATCCACCCCGCGTACGTCGAGACGCAGGTCAGCTGCACCTGCGGCGCGTCGTTCACCACTCGCAGCACGATCGAGTCCGGCACCATCCGGGCCGAGGTCTGCTCCGAGTGCCACCCGTTCTACACGGGCAAGCAGAAGATCCTCGACACCGGTGGCCGTGTGGCCCGCTTCGAGGCCCGCTTCGGCAAGGCTGCCGCTGCCAAGAAGTAGCGAGCCCACAGCGCCGGTCTCCGGTGCTCCCGTTTTCACGCACGGAAGCGGGGGCGCCGGGACCGGCGCTTTGCGGTGCAGCCACAGTTCGTCGTACGTACGTCCCCATCGCCCGGCCGGGCGGGGGACATCCCAGGGAGTCGGAGATGTTCGAGGCGGTCGAGGAACTGGTCGGTGAACACGCCGACCTGGAGAAGAAGCTGGCGGATCCGTCGGTCCACGCCGACCAGGCCAACGCGCGCACGCTGAACAAGCGCTACGCCGAGCTGACCCCGATCGTCGCCACCTACCGCTCCTGGAAGCAGACCGGCGACGACGTCGAGACGGCACGCGAACTGGCCGCGGACGACCCGGACTTCGCCGCCGAGGTCAAGGACCTGGAGAGGCAGCGCGAGGAGCTGACCGAGAAGCTGCGTCTGCTGCTCGTCCCGCGCGACCCCAGCGACGACAAGGACGTTATCCTCGAGATCAAGGCGGGTGCGGGCGGCGACGAGTCCGCCCTGTTCGCGGGCGATCTGCTGCGTATGTACCTGCGCTACGCCGAACGCGTCGGCTGGAAGACCGAGATCATCGACTCCACCGAGTCCGAGCTCGGCGGCTACAAGGACGTCCAGGTCGCCGTGAAGGCCCGTGGGGCACAGGAGCCCGGCCAGGGCGTGTGGGCCCGTCTGAAGTACGAGGGCGGGGTGCACCGAGTGCAGCGCGTGCCCGCGACGGAGTCCCAGGGCCGTATCCACACCTCCGCGGCCGGTGTGCTGGTCACGCCGGAGGCGGAGGAGGTCGACGTCGAGATCAACCCGAACGATATTCGTATCGACGTCTACCGCTCCTCCGGCCCCGGCGGCCAGTCCGTCAACACCACCGACTCCGCCGTGCGCATCACGCACCTGCCGACCGGGGTCGTCGCCTCCTGCCAGAACGAGAAGAGCCAGTTGCAGAACAAGCAGCAGGCGATGCGTATTCTGCGCTCCAGGCTGCTCGCCATGGCGCAGGAGGAGGCGGAGAAGGAGGCCGCCGACGCCCGCCGCAGCCAGGTCCGCACCGTCGACCGCTCCGAGAAGATCCGCACGTACAACTTCCCGGAGAACCGCATTTCGGACCACCGCGTCGGCTTCAAGGCCTACAACCTGGACCAGGTCCTGGACGGCGACCTCGACGCGGTGATCCAGGCCTGCGTCGACGCGGACTCGGCCGCCAAGCTCGCAGCCGCGTAAGGCACGTACACAACCGGAGGACCAGCGTGAACCTGCTGCTCGCGGAGGTGGCCCAGGCCACCCAGCGGCTGGCCGACGCCGGCGTGCCCTCGCCGCGCAACGACGCGGAGGAGCTCGCCGCCTTCGTGCACGGCGTCAAGCGGGGCGAGCTGCACTCCGTGAAGGACTCGGACTTCGACGCCCGGTACTGGGAGGTCATCGCCCGCCGCGAGGCCCGCGAACCGCTCCAGCACATCACCGGGCGTGCCTACTTCCGGTACCTGGAACTCCAGGTGGGGCCCGGCGTGTTCGTCCCCCGTCCGGAGACCGAGTCGGTGGTCGGCTGGGCCATAGACGCCGTGCGGGCGATGGACGTGGTCGAGCCGCTGATCGTGGACCTGTGCACCGGCTCGGGCGCCATCGCGCTCGCCTTGGCGCAGGAAGTGCCGCGCTCCCGTGTGCACGCCGTGGAGTTGTCCGACGAGGCGCTCCTGTGGACCCGCAAGAACATGGAGGGCTCCAGGGTCGACCTGCGCCAGGGCGACGCCCTGGACGCCTTCCACGACCTCGACGGCCAGGTCGACCTCGTGATCTCCAACCCGCCGTACATCCCGCTCACCGAGTGGGAGTACGTCGCGCCGGAGGCCCGGGACTACGATCCGGAGCTCGCCCTGTTCTCCGGCGAGGACGGCCTCGAGCTCATCCGCGGCCTGGAGCGCACCGCACACCGGCTGTTGCGCCCCGGCGGAGTCGTCGTCATCGAGCACGCCGACACCCAGGGCGGCCAGGTGCCGTGGATCTTCACCGAGGAGCGGGGGTGGGCCGACGCGGCCGACCACCCCGACCTCAACAACCGCCCCCGCTTCGCGACGGCCCGCAGGGCGCTGCCGTGAGCACCCCGAAGACTCCCTTTCCGCAGCAGTACGTGTACGAGGAGGCCAGCTGAAGATGGCACGGCGATACGACACCAACGACGCGACCGACCGCACGACCGGTCTGCGTGAAGCCGCGTCCGCCGTCCGCCGTGGCGAACTCGTGGTGCTGCCGACCGACACCGTGTACGGCATCGGCGCCGACGCGTTCTCCTCGGAGGCCGTGGCCGACCTGCTTCAGGCCAAGGGCCGGGGCCCCAACATGCCCACGCCCGTCCTCATCGGCTCCCCGAACACCCTGCACGGCCTCGTCACGGACTTCTCCGAGATGGCCTGGGAACTGGTCGACGCGTTCTGGCCGGGCGCCCTCACGCTCATCGCGAGGCACCAGCCGTCCCTGCAGTGGAACCTGGGGGACACCCGTGGCACGGTTGCCGTGCGCATGCCGCTGCACCCGGTCGCCATCGAACTGCTGACCGAGGTCGGTCCGATGGCCGTCTCCTCCGCGAACCTGACCGGCCACCCGGCGCCGGAGAACTGCGACGCCGCCCAGGAGATGCTCGGCGACTCCGTCTCCGTCTACCTGGACGGCGGCCCGACTCCCGGGAACGTCCCGTCCTCGATCGTCGACGTCACCGGCAAGGTGCCCGTCATGCTGCGGGCCGGTGCCCTGTCCGCGGACGAGCTGCGAAAGGTCGTACCCGACCTCGAGGTGGCGAATTGACAGCCCCTGACGCGGGGCGTGGCATAGGCAACGGGGACGAGACGGGGACCTTCGGGCTTCCCCGCGACACTTTCCGCATCCTCCACGTCAGCACCGGCAACGTGTGCCGCTCGCCGATCACCGAGCGGCTGACCCGGCATTTCCTCGCGGACCGGCTCGGCGACCCCCTGTGGGGCGGGCTGATCGTGGAGAGCGCAGGCACCTGGGGCCATGAGGGCGCACCCATGGAGGCGAACGCGGCGGCGGTCCTCGCCGACTTCGGCGCGGACGCCTCCGGCTTCGTCGGCCGTGAACTCCTGGACGAGCACGTCATCCGGGCCGACCTGGTGCTGACCGCGACGCGCGACCACCGTGCCCAGGTGATCTCCATGGGTCATTCGGCGGGTCTGCGCACCTTCACCCTGAAGGAGTTCACCCGCCTCGTGCGGGCGATAGACACGGCCACGCTGCCTCCGCTGGAGGACGGTGTGGTCGCCCGCGCCCGTGCCCTGGTCCGGGCGGCTGCGGCCCTGCGCGGCTGGCTCCTCGCCCCGACGGCGGAGGCGGACGAGGTCTACGACCCGTACGGGGCCCCGCTGACGTTCTTCCGGTCGGTCGGGGGCGAGATCCACCAGGCGCTGGAACCGGTCGTGACGGCGCTGACGGGAGTGCCCACCCGGGCCTGACCGGGTGATACCGCCGGCCCGGAACGGGTGCGGTGCACCTGCGTGGACGCATCGACACGGCGCCCCGGGCACCCCGGGCCTACATTGGACGTACGTTTCCGATGCGCGGATCCCCGGAGCCCACCATGGCGGTCACGCACACCCTCGAGGCCGACGTCCTGCGTCGGCAGGACCCGGAGCTCGCCGACATCCTCCTCGGAGAGCTCACCCGGCAGTCGACGACGCTGCAGCTCATCGCCGCCGAGAACTTCACCTCGCCGGCGGTGCTCGCCGCCCTCGGCTCTCCGCTCGCCAACAAGTACGCCGAGGGGTATCCCGGCGCCCGGTACCACGGCGGGTGCGAGATCGTCGACGTCGCCGAGCGCATCGCGGTGGACCGGGCGAAGGCCCTCTTCGGGGCCGAGCACGCGAATGTGCAGTCGCACTCGGGATCGTCCGCGGTGCTGGCCGCGTACGCCGCGCTGCTCCGACCCGGCGACACCGTGCTCGCCCTGGGGCTGCCGTACGGCGGCCACCTCACCCACGGCTCGCCCGCCAACTTCTCCGGCCGCTGGTTCGACTTCATCGGCTACGGGGTCGAGGCGGACTCCGGGCTCATCGACCACGAGCAGGTGCGCGCCCTCGCCCGTACGCACCGTCCCAAGGCCATCGTGTGCGGGTCGATCGCCTACCCGCGCCACATCGACTACGCCTTCTTCCGGGAGGTCGCCGACGAGGTGGGCGCGTACCTCATCGCGGACGCCGCCCATCCGATCGGGCTGGTCGCCGGGGGAGCGGCGCCCAGCCCGGTACCGTACGCCGACGTGGTCTGCGCCACCACGCACAAGGTGCTGCGCGGCCCGCGCGGCGGCATGATCCTGTGCGGGAGCGAATTGGCGGAACGCGTGGACCGGGCGGTCTTCCCGTTCACCCAGGGCGGCGCTCAGATGCACAGCATCGCCGCCAAGGCGGTCGCCTTCGGGGAGGCCTCGACGGAGGCCTTCGCCGCGTACGCCCGCCAGGTGGTGGCCAACGCCCGGCGGCTCGCTGCGGATCTGGGCGCCGCGGGGCTGGCGATCACCACCGGTGGCACCGACACCCATCTGCTGACCGTGGACCCCGCCGCGCTCGGGGTGGACGGCCGCTCCGCACGAGGGCGGCTCACGGCCGCCGGCATGATCCTGGACACCTGTGCGCTGCCCCACGGCGACGCCCGCGGCCTGCGCCTGGGCACCGCCGCGCTGACCACGCAGGGCATGGGCGAGGCCGAGATGTCGTACATCGCCGCACTCTTCGTGTCCGTGCTGCGCGACGAGGTGGACGGCAGGAAGGCGCGTGAAGAAGTGCGGGAGCTGGCCGGCAGATTTCCGCCGTATCCCGGCTGGTAAGGGGCAGGTGCAACGGAGTGCACAGCCGAACGTGCAACCATCATCGCTACCCGGTTGTCCTCAACCATATGCGCGCGAAGCTAGGGTGTGGTGCTGAGGACGTTCAGCGAGACCTGTGGGGAAGCCAGTGCGTGAATACCTGCTGACGCTCTGCATCACGGCCGCGGTGACGTATCTGCTGACTGGGCCGGTACGCAAATTCGCGATCGTGGCCGGAGCCATGCCGGAGATCCGGGCCCGTGACGTGCATCGGGAACCGACTCCCCGGCTCGGCGGTATCGCCATGTTCTTCGGCCTGTGCGCGGGCCTGCTGGTCGCCGACCACCTCGAGAACCTCAACGAGGTCTTCGCCAAGTCGAACGAGCCCCGGGCACTGCTGTCGGGGGCCGCGATCATCTGGCTGATCGGCGTGCTGGACGACAAGTTCGAGATCGACGCCCTGATCAAGCTGGGCGCCCAGATGATCGCCGCGGGCGTGATGGTCATGCAGGGTCTGACGATCCTGTGGCTGCCCGTCCCGGGCGTCGGCACGGTCTCGCTCACCCAGTGGCAGGGCACCCTGCTGACCGTGGCGCTGGTCGTCATCACGATCAACGCGGTGAACTTCGTCGACGGTCTCGACGGCCTCGCCGCCGGCATGGTGTGCATTGCGGCGGCCGCGTTCTTCATGTACGCGTACCGAATCTGGTACGGCTACGGGCTGGAGGCGGCGGCCCCCGCGACCCTGTTCGCGGCCGTCCTGATGGGCATGTGCCTGGGCTTCCTGCCGCACAACTTGCACCCGGCGCGGATCTTCATGGGCGACTCGGGTTCGATGCTGATCGGGCTCGTGCTGGCCGCGGGGGCCATCTCGATCACCGGCCAGGTGGACCCGGACGCGATGAACCTGTTCTACGGTTCCGAGCGCGAGACGGTCCACCAGACCGTCCCGGTGTACATCCCGCTGCTGCTGCCGCTGACGATCATCGCGGTCCCGGCCGCCGACCTCGTGCTCGCGATCGTGCGCCGCACCTGGCGCGGCCAGTCGCCGTTCGCCGCGGACCGCGGGCATCTGCACCACCGGCTCCTGGACATCGGGCACTCCCACAGCCGGGCTGTGCTGATCATGTACTTCTGGGCGGCGCTCATCTCCTTCGGGGCCCTGGCGTACTCGGTGAACTCGGCGTCCTTGTGGATCGTGCTCGGCATCGTCGCACTGAGCGCGTTCGGCCTCGTCCTGCTCCTGCTGCCGAGGTTCACTCCCCGTGCCCCGCGCTGGGCCGAGAGCTTCGTCCCGCCGCGCTACCGGCGCAGCAGCAGCTGCGCGGCCGAGGCGCCGGTCGCGGCCGCCGCATGCGGGGCGGGGGACCAGCCGGAGCCCGAGCACGAGCAGCTCACCCCGATCACCGCGGGCGTCAACGGGGCGACGGCCATCGGTAGCCGGGTCCGCCTGGACCGACGCAAGGCCGAGTCGTCCCGGTGACGTACAGGTAAGAATCTGACTGACGCATTGCCGACCCGTGAGGGCCCAAAGGGCTTCAATACCAGACAAGTCGCCCTAGCGCCTGCGCAGACGGGCGTGTTCACCCTCATGTGTGACGGCGGGCACACCGCCTAGGTAAAGACCACATCAAATAGTTTGTGATACCGTTCACGAGAACCCCGGGAACGAGCCGATGGACCCGGTGAGATGGACCCTCGGTGCGAGGACCCTACTCGGCCCGGGACTACGCTCGTCCATGACGACACCCTGCCCCCTTTGAATGCGGAGTTGCCGCCATGCCGTCCAATGACGCCCGGAACCTACTGCTGACCGCTGTGCCCACAGCGGCCGTCGGCGTGATCGCCGTGGCCGTGAGCGGTGCGGTCGCGGGGGGCAAGGGAGCGCTCGGCGCGGCTGTCGGTGTGGTGCTGGCCATCCTCTTCATGGGGATCGGCCTGTACGTCCTGCAGTGGACGGCGAAAACGCTCCCGCATCTGTTCCAGGCCATGGGCCTGATGCTCTACGTCGCCCAGCTCCTACTGCTTCTGATCTTCGTGGGCCTCTTCAAGGACACGACCATCTTCAATGCGAAGGCGTTCGCCCTCTCGCTCGTGGTCGCGACCGTCGTGTGGATGGCCTCGCAGGCACGTGCGCACATGAAGGCCAAGCTGTTCTATGTCGACCCGGACTCCCAGGAGCGCGAGAAGTCCCAGAAGGCGGGCTCCGCGTCGTGAGGGGTAGGGCCGGGATAAAGACGTGTGAGAGATCCTGCTATCGTCCGGTGCCAACTGCGGCATCGCGGGCGCGGGCACTTGAGCTGACGCCTGCTCAATCGCGAGGCTCGATGGCCCCAAGCCGCCCCCAGATCCGTAACACCAGTCCGGTGCCGATCCGCGGCTGCGCGCCGCGCCGACACAACGAGGTTGCCGTACCCATGCGTCACGCCGAAGGAGCCCGCGGTGAGTGCTGACCAGACCCAGCTCGCCTTTGACTGGAGTTGTCGGGTCCTGTCCGACAACGGGTGCGGTTTCCCGGCCCCGGGCCTGCAGTCCTTCATGTTCAAGCCGCTCGCCACGGTGGGGGGCTTCGAGTTCAACAAGGTGATGCTGCTCGCCCTCCTCGCCACCCTGGTCATCGTCGCCTTCTTCTGGGCCGCCTTCGGCAAGGCCAAGGTCGTCCCGGGCAAGGTGCAGATGATCGGCGAGGCCGGCTACGACTTCGTGCGCCGTGGCATCGTGTACGAGACCCTCGGCAAGCGGGAGGGCGAGAAGTACGTCCCGCTCATGGTCTCGCTGTTCTTCTTCATCTGGATCATGAACGTCTGGTCCGTGATCCCGCTGGCCCAGTTCCCGGTGTCGTCGGTCATCGCCTACCCGGCAGTACTCGCCGCGGTCGTCTACATCACGTGGGTGGTGCTGACCTTCAAGAAGCACGGCTTCGTCGGCTTCTTCAAGAACGTCACCGGCTACGACAAGTCGCTCGGCGCCGTGCTGCCGCTCGTCATGGTCATCGAGTTCTTCTCGAACCTGCTGGTCCGCCCGTTCACGCACGCGGTGCGACTCTTCGCCAACATGTTCGCCGGCCACCTGATGCTGGTGATGTTCACCGTGGCCTCCTGGTACCTGCTGAACAGCTGGCTGGTCGTGGGCGCCGGTGTCTCCTTCGTGATGACGATGGCCATGATCTGCTTCGAGCTCTTCGTCCAGGCCGTCCAGGCGTACGTCTTCGTGCTTCTCGCCTGCTCCTACGTTCAGGGCGCTCTCTCCGAGCACCACTGATCCGTACCACCCCGCCAACCTCGAGACGTCCGGTGGCCAACCCCCACCGGTCCATGAAAGAGAAGGAAGAACCGGCATGTCCGCTCTTGAGACCCTCGCCGCCACCGCTGGTGTCCACGGCTCCGTCGGCTCGATCGGCTACGGCCTCGCTGCGATCGGCCCCGGCATCGGCGTCGGCATCATCTTCGGTAACGGCACGCAGGCCCTGGCCCGCCAGCCCGAGGCTGCCGGTCTGATCCGTGCCAACCAGATCCTGGGCTTCGCCTTCTGTGAGGCGCTCGCCCTCATCGGCATCGTTATGCCGTTCGTGTTCGGTAAGTAATCAGCTCTTACCCGACACGAATCGACGAAAGGCACTGATGTGATCGCCAACCTGGTACAGCTGGCGGCCGAGGAGACCGAGCAGAACCCGCTCGTCCCCCCGGGCCCGGAGCTGCTCGTCGGCACCATCGCCTTCGCCATCGTGTTCTTCTTCTTCTGGAAGAAGCTGCTTCCGAACATCAACAAGGTTCTGGAGGAGCGTCGCGCGGCGATCGAAGGCGGTATCGAAGAGGCCGACGCCATGAAGGTCGAGGCCCAGAGCGTCCTTGAGCAGTACAAGGCCCAGCTCGCCGAGGCCCGGCACGAGGCCGCGCGTCTGCGCCAGGAGGCGCAGGAGCAGGGTGCCACCCTCATCGCCGAGATGCGGGCGGAAGGCCAGCGGCAGCGTGAGGAGATCGTCGCCGCCGGTCACACGCAGATCGAGGCCGACCGCAAGGCCGCCGCTCAGGCACTGCGGCAGGACGTCGGCACGCTGGCCACCGAGCTGGCCGGCAAGCTCGTCGGTGAGTCCCTCGAGGACCACGCCCGGCAGAGCCGCGTCATCGACCGCTTCCTCGACGAGCTCGAGGAGAAGGCCGAGGCCGCGCGATGAACGGAGCGAGCCGCGAGGCCCTGGCTGCCGCACGTGAGCGTCTGGACGCGCTGACGGACTCGACGTCCGTGGACGCTACGCAGCTCGCCGACGAGCTGGCCGCCGTCACCGCGCTGCTCGACCGCGAGGCGTCGCTGCGTCGGGTTTTCACCGACCCGGCGCAGCCCGGTGAGGCCAAGGCCGAACTGGTCCAGCGCCTGCTCGGCGCCCAGGTCAGCGGGCCGACCGTGGACCTGGTGTCCGGCGTGGTGCGTACCCGCTGGTCGCAGCCGCGCGACCTGGTGGACGCGCTCGAGGAGCTGGCGAACCTCGCCGACCTCACCGCCGCCGAGAAGGCGGACGCGCTCGACGACGTGGAGGACGAGCTGTTCCGGTTCAGCCGGATCGTCTCCTCGGACACCGGGCTGCGTGCCGCGCTGACCGACCGGGCCGCGAGCACCTCGGCCAAGATCGAGCTGCTGCGGCGGCTGATCGGCGGTCGTGCCAACGTGACGACCGAGCGTCTGGTGACGCGCCTTGTGACCGCGCCGCGGGGACGTAGCCTGGAAGCGGGACTCGAGTCCCTGTCCAAGCTCGCTGCCGCGCGCCGTGACCGCATGGTCGCCGTCGTCACCTCGGCGGCGCCGCTGAGCGATACCCAGAAGCAGCGCCTCGGTGCCGCACTGGCCAGGCTCTACGGCCGCCAGATGCACCTCAACCTGGACGTGGACCCCGAGGTCCTCGGCGGGATCCGGGTGCAGGTCGGCGACGAGGTCATCAACGGTTCGATCGCGGACCGGCTCGGGGACGCCCGCCGCCGCATGGCGAGCTAGCAGCAACTCCATACGCAGTACAACGGCCCGAGTTGGGCCGTGCAGAGGATTCCTGGGGGTCGCCCCCAGACCCCCACAGAAACTTCGGGCCCAACAAGGAGAGCAGGGAACCCAGATGGCGGAGCTCACGATCCGGCCGGAGGAGATCCGGGACGCGCTGGAGAACTTTGTCCAGTCGTACAAGCCGGACGCGGCCTCGCGCGAGGAGGTCGGTACGGTCACCCTTGCCGGCGACGGCATCGCGAAGGTCGAGGGTCTGCCCTCGGCCATGGCCAACGAACTGCTGAAGTTCGAGGACGGCACCCTCGGCCTCGCCCTCAACCTCGAGGAGCGCGAGATCGGTGCCATCGTCCTCGGTGAGTTCAGCGGCATCGAGGAGGGCCAGCCGGTGCAGCGCACCGGTGAGGTGCTCTCGGTCGCGGTCGGCGAGGGCTACCTCGGCCGTGTCGTCGACCCGCTCGGCAACCCCATCGACGGTCTCGGCGAGGTCGAGACCGAAGGCCGCCGCGCCCTCGAGCTGCAGGCCCCCACGGTCATGCAGCGCAAGTCGGTGCACGAGCCGATGGAGACCGGCTACAAGGCAGTCGACGCCATGACCCCGATCGGCCGTGGCCAGCGCCAGCTGATCATCGGTGACCGGCAGACCGGCAAGACCGCCCTGGCCGTCGACACGATCATCAACCAGCGTGACAACTGGCGCTCGGGCGATCCGAAGAAGCAGGTCCGCTGCATCTACGTCGCCATCGGCCAGAAGGGCTCGACCATCGCGTCGGTCCGCCGCGCGCTGGAGGAGAACGGCGCGCTGGAGTACACGACCATCGTCGCCGCCCCGGCGTCCGACCCGGCCGGCTTCAAGTACCTGGCGCCGTACACCGGATCGGCCATCGGCCAGCACTGGATGTACCAGGGCAAGCACGTCCTGATCATCTTCGACGACCTCTCGAAGCAGGCCGACGCCTACCGCGCCGTGTCCCTGCTGCTGCGCCGTCCGCCGGGCCGCGAGGCCTACCCGGGCGACGTCTTCTACCTGCACTCCCGTCTGCTGGAGCGCTGCGCCAAGCTCTCCGACGACATGGGCGCCGGTTCGATGACCGGTCTGCCGATCGTCGAGACCAAGGCCAACGACGTCTCGGCGTTCATCCCGACCAACGTCATCTCCATCACCGACGGCCAGTGCTTCCTGGAGTCCGACCTGTTCAACGCCGGTCAGCGTCCGGCCCTGAACGTCGGTATCTCGGTCTCCCGCGTCGGTGGCTCCGCCCAGCACAAGGCCATGCGCCAGGTCTCCGGCCGTCTGCGCGTGGACCTCGCCCAGTTCCGTGAGCTGGAGGCGTTCGCCGCCTTCGGTTCCGACCTGGACGCCGCGTCGAAGGCCCAGCTGGAGCGCGGTCAGCGCATGGTCGAGCTGCTGAAGCAGAACCAGTACGAGCCGATGGCCACCGAGGACCAGGTCGTCTCGATCTGGGCCGGCACCAACGGTCGTATGGACGACGTTCCGGTCACCGACATCCGCCGCTTCGAGCGTGAGCTCCTGGACTTCCTGCACCGCAAGCACCAGGGCCTCATGACCTCCATCAAGGAGGGCGCCAAGATGTCGGACGACACGATCCAGGCGATCGACGACGCCGTCGCGGAGTTCAAGAAGCAGTTCGAGACCTCGGACGGCAAGCTGCTCGGCGAGGACGTCCTGGCCGCAGCCGCCAAGTGACGTAAGGAAGGGACCTGACTCATGGGAGCTCAGCTCCGGGTCTACAAGCGTCGCATCCGATCCGTCAGCGCGACCAAGAAGATCACGAAGGCGATGGAGATGATCGCCGCCTCGCGCGTCGTCAAGGCGCAGCGCAAGGTGGTGGCGTCCACGCCGTACGCGACCGAGCTCACCCGCGCGGTCACGGCGGTCGGTACCGGCTCGAACACCAAGCACCCGCTGACCACCCAGGCCGAGACGGTGAGGCGGTCCGCGGTGCTGCTCCTGACGAGCGACCGTGGTCTGGCCGGCGCCTTCAACTCCAACGCGATCAAGGCGGCGGAGCAGCTGACCGAGCGGCTGGAGCGCGGGGGCAAGCAGGTCGACACGTACATCGTCGGCCGTCGCGGTGTCGCGCACTACAACTTCCGTCAGCGCAAGGTCACGGAGTCGTGGACGGGCTTCACCGACGACCCGACGTACGCGGACGCCAAGAAGGTCGCGGCTCCGCTGATCGAGGCCATCGAGAAGGAGACGGCGAACGGCGGCGTGGACGAACTCCACATCGTCTACACCGAGTTCGTCTCGATGATGACGCAGTCGGCGCTCGATGCCCGTCTGCTGCCGCTCAGCCTCGAGGAGGTGGCGGAGGAGACGCACGGCAAGGGCGAGATCCTGCCGCTGTACGACTTCGAGCCCTCGGCGGAGGACGTCCTCGACGCCCTGCTGCCGCGCTACGTGGAGAGCCGTATCTACAACGCGCTGCTCCAGTCGGCCGCTTCGAAGCACGCCGCCACGCGGCGGGCGATGAAGTCGGCCACCGACAACGCCGGGGACCTCATCGAGAACCTCACCCGGCTTGCCAACGCGGCCCGCCAGGCCGAAATCACCCAGGAAATCAGCGAGATCGTCGGTGGCGCCAGCGCCCTGGCCGACGCGACCGCGGGGAGTGACTACTAATGACCACCACTGTTGAGACGGCCACGGCGACGGGCCGCGTCGCGCGGGTCATCGGCCCGGTCGTCGACGTGGAGTTCCCCGTCGACGCGATCCCGGACATCTACAACGCCCTCCACGTCGAGGTCCTGGACCCGGCCAAGGAGGGGGAGAAGCGGACGCTGACCCTCGAGGTCGCGCAGCACCTGGGCGACGGCCTGGTCCGCACCATCTCCATGCAGCCCACCGACGGCCTGGTCCGTCAGGCCCCGGTCACGGACACCGGTGCCGCCATCTCCGTCCCGGTCGGCGACTTCACCAAGGGCAAGGTGTTCAACACCCTCGGTGAGGTGCTGAACGTCGACGCGACGTACGACGGTGAGCGCTGGCCGATCCACCGCAAGGCGCCGAACTTCGACGAGCTCGAGTCGAAGACCGAGATGTTCGAGACCGGCGTCAAGGTCATCGACCTGCTGACCCCGTACGTCAAGGGCGGCAAGATCGGCCTGTTCGGCGGCGCCGGCGTCGGCAAGACGGTGCTCATCCAGGAGATGATCTACCGTGTCGCCAACAACCACGACGGTGTCTCCGTGTTCGCCGGTGTCGGTGAGCGCACCCGTGAGGGCAACGACCTCATCGAGGAGATGTCCGACTCGGGCGTCATCGACAAGACCGCCCTGGTCTTCGGCCAGATGGACGAGCCGCCGGGCACCCGTCTGCGCGTGGCCCTCGCGGGTCTGACGATGGCGGAGTACTTCCGCGACGTGCAGAAGCAGGACGTGTTGTTCTTCATCGACAACATCTTCCGCTTCACGCAGGCCGGTTCCGAGGTCTCCACCCTGCTCGGCCGTATGCCGTCCGCGGTGGGTTACCAGCCGAACCTGGCCGACGAGATGGGTCTCCTCCAGGAGCGCATCACCTCGACCCGCGGTCACTCGATCACCTCGATGCAGGCGATCTACGTTCCCGCCGACGACCTGACCGACCCGGCCCCGGCCACCACGTTCGCCCACCTCGACGCGACGACGGTTCTGTCCCGTCCGATCTCCGAGAAGGGCATCTACCCGGCCGTGGACCCGCTGGACTCCACGTCCCGCATCCTGGACCCGCGTTACATCGCGCAGGACCACTACGACGCCGCCATGCGCGTCAAGACGATCCTGCAGAAGTACAAGGACCTCCAGGACATCATCGCGATTCTCGGCATCGACGAGCTCGGCGAGGAGGACAAGCTCGTCGTCCACCGGGCCCGCCGTGTGGAGCGCTTCCTGTCCCAGAACACCCACGTCGCCAAGCAGTTCACCGGCGTCGACGGTTCGGACGTCCCGCTGGAGGAGTCGATCGCGGCCTTCAACGCGATCATCGACGGCGAGTACGACCACTTCCCGGAGCAGGCGTTCTTCATGTGCGGTGGCATCGACGACCTCAAGAAGAACGCGAAGGAGCTGGGCGTCTCCTGACGGCCGCCTGCGGCGGGCCCACCCGGGTCCGTGACAGGTCTTGCTTCTTGGTGAGAGGGGTGGAGAAGCACCCCGTGGGCGCGTTCCCGCGGGGTGCGGTCCGCCCCTCTCCCCACGCCTACTAGAATTCAGACCAACACCCGGCGACCGCCGGGTGGTGACCCGAGGAGCCACCCTTGGCTGCTGAGCTGCACGTCGAGCTGGTCGCGGCCGACCGCAAGGTCTGGTCCGGCGAGGCCACCCTGGTCGTCGCGCGCACCACGTCCGGCGACATCGGCGTCATGCCCGGTCACCAGCCGCTGCTCGGTGTGCTGGAGTCGGGCCCGGTGACCATCCGTACGAGTGATGGTGGAACGGTCGTCGCCGCGGTGCACGGCGGTTTCATCTCGTTCGCGGACAACAAGCTGTCGCTGCTGGCCGAGATCGCCGAACTGTCGGACGAGATCGATGTCCAGCGCGCGGAGCGGGCGCTCGAGCGCGCGAAGGCGGAGGCCGACGCCTCCGCGGAGCGCCGCGCGGACGTTCGACTGCGTGCGGCGGCGTCGAGCTGACCACAGCGCGTACGAATGACGTGACACTCAGCCGCGGCTGGTGCCGGAGCAATCCGGCCCCGGTCGCGGCTGAGGCAAATCCGGGTGTTTTTTCCGTTCCGTTACCTAGGAGACGAGGAGGTCGGTGCCGATGGTCCTCGCTCTGACTGTGTGCGGAATCGTCGTCGCCCTCATGGTGGTGGGGCTGTTCGTCTTCGGTCTGCGCCGCAGGCTCATCCAGCGGTCGGGCGGCACCTTCGACTGCAGTCTGCGCTGGGGCGTCCCGGAGAAACCCGATACCAACGGCAAGGGCTGGAGCTACGGTGTCGCCCGCTACAACGGCGACCGTGTCGAGTGGTACCGCGTCTTCTCCTACGCCCCGCGCCCGCGCCGCGTCCTGGAACGTTCGGCGATCGAGGTGGCGGGCCGCCGCGACCCGGAGGGCGAGGAGGAACTGGCCCTGCTCTCCGACGCGGTGATCCTCGCCTGCCGGCACCGGGGCACGCGCCTGGAACTCGCGATGAGCGAGGACGCGCTGACCGGATTCCTCGCCTGGCTGGAGGCGGCCCCGCCCGGACAACGGGTGAACGTG